>JBEAVK010000367.1:0-20062 GCA_041160955.1 Bacteroidota bacterium | reverse complement strand
TACACGAAATGGGCGATATGGAAATTATGTCACTTGATCGTATTGAGCAAATTCCTGATGATTCATTAACTATCTTTGTTTCGGAATTACTCCAAATTGAAGGATATCGCAATAGGCATATAGGAGATTTCTACTTTTATAAGTATTATTATATAGATCAAATTGAGGAGAAAGACTTAAGGGCAATCGTTCGTATTTTCGGCGACAGTCTATCTATTCGTAGATATCCAAATGGGTTAAGATAAATAGCCATTTTAAATGGAATAAATCAATTTGAGACGATTGGTGTGGTGAGGATTTGTTGAGGGAATCTCGTACTGCTGGCGCATTTTTTTGCGCCAGCAGTACCACGAGAAACGATCAGCAAAACCCTTCGACAAAAAAAGCCAGCCAGATTTCACTCCGGCTGGCTTTTTTAAAATTTATCAGCGATCAAAATTATCCCAAAAATCAAGAAAAAAGCGACTCCACAAAAGCCTTTTTGTTAAATATCTGCAATTTATCAATACTCTCTCCAACGCCCACATATTTAATCGGAATTTTAAAAGTATCGCTGATACCTAGAATAACACCACCTTTTGCTGTGCCATCCAATTTGGTCAAAGCCAAAGCCGTAATAGGCGACACTGCCGTAAATTGTTTGGCCTGCTCAATCGCATTTTGACCCGTTGAGGCATCCAACACCAACAATACCTCATGCGGCGCACCCGGCAAACTTTTTTCTACCGATCGGTGTATTTTACCCAATTCCTGCATAAGACTGGTTTTGGTTTGCAATCGACCAGCCGTATCAATAATGGCTACATCAAATTGATTGTCAACAGCATATTGCGTTGTTTCATAAGCCACAGCGGCAGGATCGGTATTCATACCTTTGGAGTAAAAAGCACAACCGACCCGCTCCGACCATATTTTTAATTGATCCACAGCACCTGCGCGGAAGGTATCGGCAGCACCCAGCACTACCTTGTAACCTTTTTTCGTGAATTGATGGGCTAGTTTGCCAATTGTTGTAGTTTTACCCACGCCATTCACGCCCACCACCATAATGATATAAGGTTTTGTACCAGTCGGAAAATCGTAATCCTCTACGTCAAAAGTGCCGTTTTCGGCCATCATTTGGACAATTTCGTCGCGGAGAATTGCATTCAATTCATTGGTATTCAAGTATTTATCTTTTGAAACCCGCGCCTCAATCCTTTCAATGATTTTGACCGTTGTATCGATCCCAACATCAGCAGACACCAAAGCAGATTCCAGATCATCCAGCACTTCCTCGTCAACGGTGCTTTTTCCAGCCACTGCACGTGAAATTTTACCCAAAAAACCCTCTTTGGTTTTTTCAAGACCTTTATCTAAATCCTCTTTTTTCTCTTTGTTAAAAAACTTGCTAAAAAAACTCATCTTATGTTAAGCATTAGACCAGAAAATCTCCAAGTACTTCGATACCGAAAGTTTATGGCCGCTGTTTATATTATTTTATTAATTATTTATACATCTCCATACATCCGACGCATAGCATCCATGATAACGGGGCGTTTGCGGCGCGAGACCTCTATTTTTTCCAGATTTTCTAATTCCAAATAGCCTTCGTCCTTAGAAAATTTCTTCATGTAATTCATGTTTACAATATTTTTCTTGTGTACGCGCAAGAAATTAAACCTAGTAAGCACATCTTCGTACGTTTTTATCGTCTTGGCGGTGGTTATTTTTTCGCCGCTTGCTACAAAAAAATGCGTATAATTATCTTCTGCTTCCAGTCGCACAATATCGGTTAATCGGATAAAATGAATACCTTCCACCGCCGAAATACCAATTTTTTCAAAAGGATTTGTGTTATTGGGCGCGTAATTCTGCTGCAGCACCTCCAAACGTTCCTTGGTCGTTCGTCCGCTTTTGTTCAGACTAATTCTGCTTACAGCACGTTGCAAATCAACCGGTTCTATTGGTTTGAGTACATAATCAATAGCCGAAAAATCGAACGCTGTAAGTGCGTATTTATCAAATGCAGTGACGAAGATAATATCAAACGGGATTTCATCTAGTTGGTTCAATCCTTGAAAAATCAAACCGTCGGGAAGCATTACATCCAAAAATGCAACATCGTATTGGTTGCCGCTATCCTCGGAGGCCAATTTTATCAAATCAGCATTGGAGCCGCCAGTAGAAATAACTTCTACTTCGGGGCAATAGGTCTTTAGCAGGCTGCGTAAATTCTCAACGCTTTCCGGCTCATCCTCAATAATTAGTGCTCTTGTCATAAATCGGTGGGTTATTAAATTAAGTACAGATTACCTCATTTAATTTTTGGTGCGCAAAGATCGCAATTTTTATCAAAAAAAGCAGGCTTTCCGAAAAAATCGGAAAGCCTGCTTTAAATTAGTATCTTATATCTTGTAATCGTAACTATTCAGCCGCTGTCCAAATTCCCATAGGGAATGTATATTATAGGCTGAATGGAACCCTACCCCTAAATTCCCGTAGGTAATGTATGTTATTTTGTGCATTTTTTTACATAAAATCCCCACGGGATTTGGACTATTTATCCTATAAACATATATTCCCTACAGGAATTCTGGGGCGACGTTATCGTTACTTGTAATCTATGCGTTTAAGCGTTCACTGAATTTTGTTCCAATGCTTCTATTACACCCGAGTTGGCGCAAGAGTGCAACCATTGGTATTTGCTATCGCTTTCTAAACCATTGCGTAAACGATTTAAGTAGTTTTTCAAACGGAAACTCACTGGGCGGTGTTGCTCATCTACCGGAGGTAATTCCATCCGACGCTCGCGCCAGGTGATCGAACTTACATGGCTTACAAGCGCCGCTGTACCTGTACCAAAACAATCTTCTAATGCACCGCGTCCATAAGCATCTGCTATCTCACTGATGCTCAACAAGCGATCTTCAACCGTATAGCCCCAATCTTTCAAAAGGGTAATAAACGTATCACGTGTAATGCCGCGTAAGATAGTACCAGTTGTTGTGGGCGTTATTATTTTGCCATCCATAAAGAAGAAAAGGTTCATCGTACCTACTTCCTGTACATATTTTTTCTCAACAGCATCCATCCACATCACCTGATCGTAACCAGCCATTTTAGCGCGGTGAGCGGGCAATAGTGCTGGGCCATAGTTGCCTGCACACTTTGCTTCACCTGCACCACCCTGGGCTGCGCGGGTAAATACTTCCTCTACCCATAAAGATACCGGTTTAGCATAATAAGGGCCTACTGGACCCGTAAAGATTACCAGCCTATACTTTTCCGAAGCATGTACACCAAAATACTCATCAGTAGCAAACATAACCGGACGAATGTACAACGAGTAACCTTCTGTCTCAGGAATCCATGCGCGATCCAAATCAACCAGCATTTCTAAGGCTTGAATAAACAAATCTTCAGGAAATGTAGGCATACACATCCGCTCTGCGGAAAGGTTGAGGCGGCGGGCGTGCATTTCAGGGCGCATCAAAAATGGTTCACTTCCTATTTTAGAGGCTTTCATTCCTTCAAAAATACTCTGACCATAGTGCAATGCTAAATTCGCAGGTGTCATTTCCAACGGGCCAAATGCTTCGATACGTGGATTGACCCATTGCTGACCGTCGTAATCTGCTACAAACATGTGATCCGAAATCACTTTTCCAAACGGAATATTAGTGAAATCGACAGTAGATAATTTCGACTTTGAAGTCGGGGTTACTTTAACCGAATACTTTTTTGCCATAGTTTGATAAATGTTTTGAAACGTTTTAGAATGAACCTGAAACTATTGATTTTTACAACGTTAATGATAATAAATTGTTTAGCAATATAAAAATACATTCAAATGCTATTCATATCAAAAAGACGGAGTAATTTCGCAGCAAAGATACACTTAGTTTGCGTAATTGCCAAAATAAAATTTTGTTTGAATATTTTTTTAATCTTGGTAAAGAAATTTTATTTGTATTTTTGTCGCGAAATTGATAATCATTTTATGATCAAATACTATGTTCTCTAAAGACGATTTGCTGTTTATTGTTAACGATGCCTCAGATGTACTAAAAATAGAGGGGCAATATGCTCAAAAAGTAATGCTCATTTTGCCTGCTGCGGATTATGATAGCACACGGCTCTTTTTGGAAAAAATGCTGAGTGCCGCCAAACTAAATTTGATGCAAGATACGCTGATTGTCCAATTATTGGGTCAAGAAAGTGTAAATATTATGCAAGAAATAAAAAAGAGGGCGCCAGAACAGGTTTTGATTTTTGGAATTCAACCAGATCAATTATGTTTGCACATCGAAACCAAATTATATCAACCTCTTTTTTTTCAAAATACCAACTTTTTATTCGCAGATCGGTTAACACTCCTTGAGTCGGATAAAAACATGAAAACTAAATTGTGGGCCGCCATGCAAGTGGTTTTTAAAATTCAAAAATAGTAAATCTATGAAAGGATATGTTTTTCCGGGACAAGGTTCCCAATTTGAAGGAATGGGTAAAGAATTGTATGAAACCAACTCTGAAGCAAAGGATTTGTTCGACCAAGCCAATGATATACTCGGTTGGAATATTACCAATATCATGTTCGATGGTACGAAAGAAGATTTGACCCAAACGAAAGTAACACAACCCGCTGTATTCCTCGAAAGTATTGTGCGCGCCAAAATAGCAGGTGCGCTCTTTCAACCCGATGCCGCCGCCGGACATTCATTGGGCGAAATTACTGCCCTCGTCGCCACAGGTGCACTGACGTTTAGTGACGGTTTGATCCTAGTGAGCAAACGTGCTTTTGCCATGCAAAAAGCATGTGAATTGGTGGACAGTACTATGGCCGCAGTGCTCGGTATGGAAGATGCTCAAGTAGAAGCCGTGTGCAATAGTATTCAAGATGAAGTGGTAGTAGCCGCCAATTATAATTCTCCGGGTCAATTAGTCATCTCCGGTAGCCGTAAAGGGATTGAAGCCGCCACCATAAAACTTCAAGAACTGGGCGCAAGAAGGGTCGTTTTATTACCCGTGGGCGGTGCATTCCACTCACCACTCATGCAGCCCGCACAAGATGAATTGGCAGAAGCGATTAAAAATACACATTTTTCTGCGCCAATATGCCCAATTTACCAAAATGTACACGCTCTGCCAGTCAGCGATCCTGAGCTCATTAGGGCCAATCTTATTGCGCAACTCACATCGCCAGTCCGTTGGACACAAACCATCGAAAATATGGTGGCCAATGGCATCACTTCTTTTGTAGAAGTGGGTGGCTCGGGTGCTGTATTACGCGGCATGATTAGAAAAATTAACAAAGACATCGCTACTGAAGCGCTGTAAGACCCCATGTTTAGAAAATGACAGCAAATACTGTAATAGAAAAAGGTACGGTACTCCTCGCGGAACCATTTTCCGAAGACCACTACTTCAAAAGGTCTGTTGTACTGATGTGTGAACACCACCCTCAAGGTAGTTTGGGTTTTATACTTAACAAACCCACCGACTTGATGATTAACGACTTGATGGAAGACTTTCCCTCGTTTGATGCCTCCGTATTTTATGGTGGCCCTGTTCAAACAGATCGACTTCATTTTATCCACAGTCTGGGTGATCTATTGTCCAGTAGTCAAAAAATAGCCGATGGTGTCTTTTGGGGCGGTAATTTTCACGAACTCCAATTTTTGATCCAAAATGATATGGTTACCCCGCACAATATTCGATTTTTTGTCGGATACTCTGGGTGGTCTGCGGGTCAATTAGTTGAAGAAATGGGTACAGGCTCTTGGATCACAGCCCAAATGCACCCCAATTATGTCTTCAAAACCAAAGCAGAGGAACTTTGGAAATTGGTCATGTCTAATAAAGGTGCTACTTACCAAATATTGGCGGATTTGCCAGACGAATCATCAAAGATGAATTAGAATTGACGGTTATTGTCTAATAACTAATTTCTAAATAGCCTTTTAGTACTTTGCTGCCATTGCCCAAATCGACCACATAATAATAACTGCCCGATGGAAGCGTCTTATCGTTCCATGTACCCGACCAATTGTTCTCGTATTGTTTTTGGTGAAATACCTCGTTCCCATAACGGTTGTACACCCAAACCTCGTTACCCGGAAAATCAGCAATACCACCAATAAGCCAAATATCGTTTTTGCCATCTCCATTAGGTGATATACCATTGAATATCACCACTCTATCGCTATTAGTGGTGTCAATTGGCTCGTCCTTGCAGTTGAGGTAAAATGGTACTTCATAAGCACAAGTTGTAATGGTATTCAACATTTGTAATTGATGATAACCTGTATCCAAAACAAATGCGACAGCGCCATTAGATTCCCCTGGATTGACTATCGGGTTCTTGTTATCATAAAATTGCCAACTATCTGTCGATGAAAAAGGAATATTGGTTTGAAAAAGGGTATCATTGGAACAAAGAGCCGTCGTCCAGGATATATTTCCCAACATATCAGGAGTGTAGGGGTAAACAGGCGGGCAATTATTGCAAGGGATTTTTACCTTAATCGTATCCGCGCAACCCGTTTGTATTTTTTTGAGGATGACAAAATGTTCGCCCGTACTAAACCGTAGTTCGGTGCCTAATGCTGCTGTTTTTAAGGCAGGTTGAATTTGTTTTACTTCATTGTTGGTACGGCTAATACGCAGAGGCCCGTAGGTATTCACTATATTTCCACCAATTATATTGGTAGCATTTTCTAAATACCAACCCGGTATGGGATCAATACGATTCATCAATAGCAATAATTCCCCAATGTCGCCGAATAGCCCTGTATGAGGTATGCCATTGACAAACCACTCATTCAAATAATATGGGCCGTTGTTTTGGTTGCCCAAGCCTGGTAATTGGGCAACGGGATAACTCTGTACCGTGGTTTCCAAACAACCTAATGCGCCTTTAGTATAAGGTTCTGAATTGTCGAAAATATTATAATTTAAAATATCGGCATAAGGAATCTCCACACATACATTTGCGCCCACAAGGCAGTCAACAGTAGGTAAAATGATGCTATCCAGCCCTAAAATTCCCTTGCTACAATCAAAAAAAGGAAGAATAGAAGGTACATAGCGGATAATATGGCATTTCAAACTGGCTTTATCGCAAACGCCTACTGCAATACTATCCGCAAAAAATTGTGGTGTATCAAACGGCGTATAGTTGATACAAGCATCCACATTATTTAAGGTGTAATTAGCATACGCTGTTAGGCCATTCAGGTTGGCTACATTAAGTGGAATTATGGTGCGATTGGTAAGAAAAGAAGGTATCGTGCCACATGCTGCCGTAGCAGAATTAATCTGCGCTGTGAAATAGACCGTTTCTGCGGTTGGCATTTCCGAAATAATGCTCACCGAGACACAAACGGTATCTGTTTGATTCAGTGAAGGGGTAAATATTTTTATACAAATCACATCAACATCTAGTCCTGTCGTTTGTAATGCGGTATAAGTAAGGCAATTGTCCTGTAAACTCCAGTTCCCAAAAGCCGATGCATTGCTCGGATTCAACAATGTGTATTCAGATTCAAAGAGTGCTAAACCTGGATACCCTTTTGTGCAATAAGCATTATTACTATTTTTAGCGACCAGCAAAGCAACGGTATCGCGTTGTGTGCAGGTACTTTTAACAATAATATCGCTCAATGTATCCTTGCAAAAAAGGCTATCATAAACAATCACATTGTATTTCCCTTTTAGCAAATGATTGCGTGAAAAGTTATTCATTGGGCTAATCACATCCAGCCAATCCGCAATGAGTACACCGGTACCGCCATTCGCAGTAATCAAAATTTCACCACCTTCCATACAATTGCCCGGTGTTACTACCGCATTGGTCTGAATAGGATCGGGTATCGACATGGTAAAAGGCTGTGCAGGCAAAACGCAACTATCAGCATCGGCAACATAGACCAAATAGTCTCCAGCGGATAGATTATCGGCTTGTGGAACAGGTGTCCCATCGGTTTTTGTGATATGGAAAGTATAAGGCAGGGCAAAATTATTGCCTGCTTCTAAATTCACCTCAATATTGCCCAAACCACCTGCACATCTAGGCTGGCGAACCGTAATGGTAACATTGCCTTCTGCTGTTACAACAGGAATATTAAAAAAGGCAGTGTCAATACAACCCGTCACATTATCCTGCACAATGCCGAATTGATCACCAGGTCCCAGACCTGTCACCGTAGTCCCCCCCAAACTATAAGCGTATTGCCCCGAACCACCGGTTACCGTAAAAGAAGCCTGACCGGTGTTTCTGCCACATTTTGAAGGCTTTTCTACCGTAGCCATAAATGAAATCGGATTACTGCAAGGTGTTTGAGCACTTACAATAACTGGTAACCATAAAATAAATAGTGATAAAAGCCAAATATATCTCATACTAATGCGCTTGTCAACGGTGCGTTCTCAATATTAAATTAGGGGTCAAGTATTTGGTCACAATTAATTATTTGCAAATACTTATCGTGAATTTTACAGCCAATCTTCGGACGGGCAAGTCAGGGTTACGCAAATATCATAAAAATTACCAATCACCACCAGCACCGCCGCCGCCAAAGGATCCTCCTCCAAAATCACCACCACTAAAACCGCCTCCGCCGCCGCCACCAAAACCACCGCCGCCGCCACTACCCCAGCCGCCGCCGCCTATCCACCATGTATTGCCGCCACGGTTCCGCCGCCGCTGCGGGTAGGCATCTTCTTCCATAGAGCCATCATTGGTGTACCAGTGGCCATTTTTACGCATTTGGCGCATTCGGAAACGGATAAATAGGAAAATAAGAAAAAAGACGATAATCATAAAAAAGAATGCAGTATCTACACCTATCTCGTCGTCTTGTGCTGTACGTTTAAATTCGCCGGACAGTGCCTTCATTATTTCGTTAGTACCCTCGTCTATTCCTGTATAGTATTGTTGCGACCGGAATGCAGGGGACATGGTATTGCGGATAATACGACCAGAAGTAAGGTCGGTAAGTCCGCCCTCGGCACCATAACCTGTGGCGATAAATACACCACGGTCTGGTTGTTCCGTTTTTATGAGGACAACTACGCCATTCTTTTTATTTTTGTCACCAATACCCCATTGATTACCCAATTCAAAGGCATAAGAAGCACGGTCGAAATCGCCCAAGTCGGGGCGAATCATCACCACAATTTGGGTGGAAGTACTGTCCCAATAGCGGCGTAATTTGTATTCTAAATTCGATTTTTCGGTACCTGAAAGCCAACCGGAATAATCGTGGACATATACAGCAGGGACTGGTTTGGGTGGAATGGCACTTTTATTTTGCGCAAAGACAAAGGTTTGGGTGCAAAAAAAGGCAATAATGGAGACCAACAATCGGAAATTACGAACAAGACATTTCTTGTGCTCCATATCAAACACCTTCCTATTTGAATCAAGTATATTATCCATAAATAATGTCATTTGGTAATTCGTTAGGGTTATTCTTTTTATCTGCTGGAAAATTGATTTTTAGTATATCCCCAATTTCATGGATTACGGTACAAATACCGGCACATGATTCGTCTTTTTGTAAATAACGGCGTAAGAGTTGTTTTTCTTTTTCCCAAAAAAGTAAGCCAGCCTTTTCGTGAATGTTCAAATCACCCCATATCGCAAACCGTCTTGAAGTATGCGCAATATAGATCAAAACGCCGTTTTGATCTTGCGTTTCGTTCATTTTGTGGGTAGCAAATAATTCCGCTGCACGTGCTAGCGGATCATCATTATCGCAAAAATCTTCCACAAAGACGCGTATTTCGCCACTCGTTTTGAGTTCTGCGACACGAATTGCCTCAACAATACGACTTTCTTCTTCTTTGGTAAAAAACATGGCTTAGGTTTTAGGAATGTGTAAATTATATGATGGATTCGACTATTGGGACAATCAACTGAATAGCCGAATCCATCGAAACTATTTGAAGTTGACAGTCGGCGCTTTTTCCGAACCGGCCTGTGATTGGAAATAAGGCTTTGGAGAGAAACCAAACATACCTGCAAAAAGTGCCATTGGGAAACGGCGAATACTTGCATTATAATTGTTAACGGATTCATTGAAATTTTTACGTTCCAGCGCAACTCGGTTTTCAGTACCTTCCAATTGCTTTTGTAAATCCATGAAATTGGCATTGGCTTTTAGTTCTGGATACCGCTCGGATACAACCATAAGTCGGCTCAATGCTCCTCCAAGCCCTTGCTGTGCTTGATCGAAATTTTTCAAGGACTCTTCTGTCATATTAGAAGGGTCGATGGTTACACTTGTGGCCTTAGAACGTGCTTCAATCACTGCTGTGATGGTTTCTTTCTCAAAATTGGCATAACCCTGCACGGTATTGACCAAATTTGGGATCAAATCGGCCCTACGTTGGTATTGGTTTTCTACCTGAGACCATGCTTTTTTAACACCTTCATCCAAACCGACGGCGGTGTTATAAGAGCCGCACATACTCAGTAAAAGTACAGCCACTAGTCCTAAAATGAGGAGTGGCATAATTTTGCGTAAATCAAAGTTCATAATTCGAGTTGTTTTAGTGAATAATCTTGTTGCAAAGATAGTAATAATGATTGTAGGTTTTTGCATTAAAATAGGAAAACCCCTATAAATCTGATGGTGTAATGCACCGGATTTATAAGGGTCGCTATTTATATTTGGAACCTGTTAGTTCTATTAAGCAGAGAAGGAGGTGCCGCAGCCACAAGATGAAGTGGCATTCGGGTTATTGAAGGTAAATCCTCTATTCTCAAGGCCGTGTATAAAATCAACTTCCATACCGATCAAATAGATCGCATGAGATTTGTTCATTGCAACACGTAATCCGTTACTTTCAAATACGTTATCATTTTCATCAATAGCATCAAAGCCAAGGATATAAGTAAATCCAGAGCATCCTCCGCCTTTTACACCTACGCGAAGTGCATAATCTGAAGGGATTTCAGGTTGAGATGCAAGGATTTTTTTGAGTTCAATGATTGCGCCATCTGTGAGTTGAATTGGCGTAGTTGCTACAGTTTGAGCACCCATATTGATATATTATTTATTATTTTTGATATAATGTTTTGTGTTGGATCCAACAGTAATTTTTGAATCCGACACAAAGTTACAGGTAAAAACAATACCGCGACGGAAAAGTTTATTTCAACCGTGCTAAAACGTCTTTCATCCGACGAACTGCTTCGCGCAACATTGCTTCTGATGCTGCATAACTCAATCGGAAACAATTTGGATCGCCAAATGCTGCTCCAGAAACAAGTGCAACATGTGCGTTTGTCATTACATAATCGCAAAAATCATCGGCATCCTTAATGGTAGTGATGCCATCGCTTTTACCAAAATACGCGCTAATATCGGGGAAAATATAAAAAGCACCGTCCGGTAAATTAGTTTTAATACCCGGAATCTCCTCCAACATATTCAAAACAATATCGCGGCGTTCGCGGAAGGCTTCGCGCATGGTGTCTGTAGGGGTAAGGTCACTCATCAACGCTACCGCACCAGCTTTTTGTCCAAACGAAGACGCACCGCTGGTCACTTGACCTTGTATTTTGGAGCATGCGTCGGCGATAAACTTAGGTGCGCCCATATACCCCAAACGCCAGCCTGTCATCGCAAATCCTTTTGCAAAACCGTTGATGGTAATCGTACGGTCTTTTACATTAGGGAACGAACCAATGCTTACATGTTCGTGGGTAAAATTGATATATTCGTAGATTTCATCGCTGATAATCAACACATTATCATGCTTTGCAATCACGTCTGCATACGCTTGAAGTTCGTCGCGGGTAAAAACTGTACCCGTTGGATTACAAGGCGATGAGAAGATCACAAATTTTGTTTTTGGTGTGATGGCCTTTTCCAATTGCTCTGGGCTAGGCTTGAAATCTTGATCTACGCCTGCATATACGCAAACAGGAGTGGCCTCGGCCATTCTTACAATTTCGAGGTAAGATACCCAGTATGGAGCGAATAAAATGGCTTCATCACCCGGGTTGAGGAGTGCTTGGCAAAGGTTATATACGGTTTGTTTTGCGCCATTGCTCACCACAATTTGTTCAGGGCGATATTCCAAGTTATTATCACGCTTGAATTTTTCACTGATGGCCTTCGTCAATTCTGGCAAACCAGAAACGGGCGTATATTTGGTATAACCATCTTTAAGTGCCTGATAAGCGGCTTCAGTGATGTGGGTAGGTGTGTCAAAATCAGGTTCGCCGAGGCTCAAACTGATGACATCATGGCCTTGGGCGCGCAATTCGCGGGCCATTCGTGCCATTTTTAAGGTTTCTGATTCGGAAAGCGCTTCTACGCGATTGGATAAAACTTGTTGCATGGGTGTTAAAATGCTTGTGTTTGCGGGGGCAAAAGTAGGAAGAAAGTACTGGAAATCTATTAATTTTACTGGTAAATTCAATTATTTTAGGGAAAAATGCAGAATTAGACTTTGTGGTAGGCTAGCGTGTTGTTGGATGAAGTAAATTTTGTTAAAACTACTGAAATGAAGTAATTGTCATTTCGTGTTTTTTATTTACGTTTGCAGCTGTTTTTACTAAGGTATAATATAAGTATGCGGATAATGGGCGGGATTTTGTAAATGCTTGAAAATCAATGGTTAATTAAGTGTTGGCGTAACTTTGAGTCACACCGACACTACGCAATTATCTAAAAATCAATGCATTATACAATCCTTTATTCGTATTAATCATAAAAATTGAACAAGCAATAAGATGTCAAAACAACAAAAAAAAGCGACTAATAAGGTAGAGACGGTGTCAAGAGTGGCTAATTCGCCCACAAATACATCAGAGCAAAAGGGCAAAACGGCTCTTTTTTATGCTGGTATTTTGGCTGCCATCGCTTTAGTGCTGTATTTGCCTACATTGGGTCATGGTTTTGTATTGGATGATCCTTTGGTGACTACTCTAAATGCTTATGTCCAAAAAGGTTTTGCGGGCTTAGGTGATATTTTTACGCATAGTTATCGCGCAGGATCATCTGTTTCTACCGATTCGGAATACATGTACCGACCTTTATCGGTAGCCATGTTTGCGATAGAATGGGCTGTTGTACCCAAAAATGCAGGTATCCACCATTTTATGAACGTATTATGGTATGCTTTTTCTATTGGACTTACTTTTTTATTTTTGCGTAAAATGTTGGGTGCGGAGCGTTGGTTGATCGCATTTGGGGCAACTTTATTGTTTGCCATCCATCCGTTGCATGTTGAAGTGGTCGCCAATATCAAGAGCAGGGACGAAATCATGAGTTATTGCTTTAGCATACTTTCCTTATATTTTTTGTTTGAAGCCACCGAAGGGAAACCCAAACGGACAGTTTATGCCATTGTTGCTTTTTTATTGGCTATGTTAGCCAAAGAAGGTGCGGTAACGCTTTTGTTTATTGCGCCGTTGGCCTTGTATGTATTTGGGAATAAAGAGGATTGGAAGTCAGGATTGGTGCTTTTTGTGCCATTTATCTTGTGGTTTTTGGTGCGTTATGCTATAATGGGTAAATTATCCTATACCCCGGATTTTAATGATAATCAATTAGTTGCAGCGAGTTTGATGGAACGTTGGGCTACAGGTTTCGGGGTATTGGCCAAGTATCTTCAATTATTGATTTTACCAATTGGTTTGTCTTGGGATTATTCTTTCAATATGATTCCGACCGTAGGGTGGGGGAGTCCGTGGTCGATTGGTTCGCTGGTGCTACATTTGGGTTTGGTTGGTTTTGGTATCTGGGGCATCCGACAAAAAAATGTATTTGCTTATTGTGCGTTAGCCTATTTAGCGTCTATGGCTTTGTATAGTAATTTGTTGATGTTGATTGGTACTATGATGGGCGACCGACTTACTTATCAGGCTTCTTTGTGGTTTTGTTTGGCGGTGGTATTGTTGCTGGCTAAAGTTTTAAAATTTGAAGGCGATAGCAACCTAAATACATGGTTGCCGGGCAAAAATGCTATGGCTTTGTTAGGCGCAACTGGTGCTATTGCGCTACTGGGGGCACTACTTAGTTTCCAACGCAGTGCGGCTTGGAAAGACAATTATACCTTAGTCACGACAGATGCTAAAACAGCAGCAGGCAGTTTTCGGGCATTGCAGGCGATTGGAGAGGAGACATTATTAAAATATGCCGATAAAGCAACGCCTCCAAAGGACACTGCGGCATTGTTGCAACAATCCTTGGACGGTTTTGAGCGCAGCCACCAGATTCGACCTACCTTTAATAATGCTTTAGGGATGGGCAATGTGGCCTATTTTAAAAAGAATTATGCCAAGGCTGCTCAATATTTTGAGGAATCTTACAAACTAATGCCTGGGAAAATGTCGAAAGAGCGTTTGGTGACGACTTATCGGGAATGGGGTAGGTACGAAGGGCAAGTAAAGGGAAATCTTCCTCAAGCGATTGAGTATTTCCAAAAGTCGTTTGCGTACGATTCAACCGATACACAAACATTGATTGATCTTGGAACGGCTTATGCTATGTCGCAAAAACCAGATCGCGCCGTGGTATATATGGAAAAAGCATTGAAAAGTTCGCCTAAAGATGAAGTTTTGCGAAGGAATTTGGCGATAGCGTATCAGCAATTGGGTATGGCAGATAAGGCTGCTGCGATCATGAGTGGGAAGTAGAGATTATATTTGTCGCTGAATGCTCAATAAAAAAAGCGTAATATACTTCATCTTGGTTTTACCCAATGAAGCATATTACGCTTTTATATTTGTACTAAGGTATAAAAAAGATTTACACCGAAAAACTTTCTCCGCAACTACAAGTCCGTGAGGCATTTGGGTTATTAAAAGCAAAACCTTTGCCGTCTAATCCACCGGAAAACTCCAATGTGGTATTGAACAAATAAAGGAAACTTTTTAGGTCTGTAACGACTTTAATACCATTGTCCTCAAAAACTTGGTCGTTTGGTTTAGACTCATTGTCAAAGTCTAATTTATACGACAAACCAGAGCAGCCGCCGGAAGTGACGCTGACGCGGAGAAAAAAATCATTATTGATTTGCCCGGAAGAGCGAATATCAACAATCTTCTCACGAGCACTATCTGCTACAAAAATCATGTTTTTTCAATAGATACTTTGGATGCTATTGGTGTAAATAAACACAAATAGCATCCAAAGAATGAATAAATTAGTGGTGCGCTAATTCAACGGTTACCTCGATACCATTTTTTTGTTGGTAGTCTTTGATGGCCGCTTTGATAGCATCTTCTGCCAATACAGAGCAGTGGATTTTTACTGGAGGTAAAGCCAATTCTTCCACGATGTCCATATTGTCAATTTTGGCAGCATCTTCCAAAGATTTGCCTTTGAGCCATTCAGTAGCCAACGAAGAGGATGCGATAGCCGAACCACAACCGAATGTTTTGAACTTTGCATCACGGATAAGACCAGTTGCTTCGTCCACTTCGATTTGGAGACGCATTACGTCGCCACATTCAGGAGCACCTACTAGACCAGTACCAACTGATTTAGAGGATTTGTCCAAAGTACCCACATTTTGCGGATGCTTGAAATGTTCTAATAATTTTTCGCTATATGCCATAATATATAATTTTTATATTTTTAAATTGAATTTTTACAGTATAATTAGTGTGCTGCCCACTCAATTTTAGAGAGGTCAACACCGTCTTTGTACATTTCCCAAATAGGGGAGAGGTCGCGCATGTGGTTTACGCCATTGGCTACCAATTTGATGGCCTCTTCCACATCTTCTTCGGTGGTAAACCTACCGAGCGAAAAGCGGATAGAAGAGTGCGCCAAGTCGTCGCCTAAACCCATACCCACCAATACATAAGAAGGCTCCAAAGACGCTGAGGTACAGGCAGAACCCGATGACACAGCGATATTTTGGTTGAAAGTCATCATCAAACCTTCACCTTCCACGTGTTTGAAAGAAATATTGGCTACATGTGGCATACGGCTATTTTCGTTACCGTTTACCTTTGTTTCTTCTAATTTGGTGAGTTCTGCTTGCAAATGATCGCGCAATTTGCTCAAACGTGCAGCATCTTGCTCCATTTCAAGGCGTGCAATTTCGGCTGCTTTGCCCAAACCAACAATACCAGGAACGTTCAATGTACCTGAACGCATACCGCGTTCGTGGCCACCACCATCCATTTGCGCGGTTACTTTTACCCGTGGATTTTTACGGCTTACGTACAAAGCACCTACACCTTTGGGGCCGTACATTTTATGGGCAGTAAAAGACATTAAATGGACACCCATTTCGCGCACCATTGTAGGTATTTTACCCACAGCCTGCGTCGCGTCCGAATGGAATAGGACACCGTGTTTTTCACATATTTGACCGATGCTTTTCATATCCTGAATCACACCAGTTTCGTTATTAGCCCACATAAGCGATACCAAAATAGTACTTGGACGGATCGCCGCTTCTAGTTCAGCGAGATCGATCATGCCATCCTCCTGTACTTTTAGGTAGGTCACTTCTGCGCCCATCTTTTCCAAGTGCTTGCAGGTGTCCAAAACGGCTTTATGTTCTGTTTCGGCAGTAATGATATGGTTGCCTTTTTTGGCATACATTTCAAAAACACCTTTAATTGCAAGGTTATTACCTTCTGTAGCACCAGAAGTAAAAATGATTTCTTTGTCTTCTGCACCGATCAATTTTGCGATTTGTTCCCGTGCATAATCAACAGCATCTTCTGCTTCCCAACCAAACTGGTGGCTACGGCTTGCAGCGTTACCGTGCTTTTCAAAAAAATATGGCACCATTGTCTCTACAACACGTGGGTCGCAAGGAGTTGTGGAGTTATTGTCTAAATAAATGAGACGACGATTATTCATGTTTGTCCTTGTAAATTTTACTATTTGGATTTAGTCCATGTATTATTGAACTGCAAAGGTAAACAGGAAAAGAATTATAATGTTCGATATTTGTGGTTAAATCAATATAATTTTTAAAAAAAATCTAGGTTGTGTTACATTTACCCCTTAAAATAACCTGCTCATGTATCGTATTCTTTTATTTGTACTCATTCTAAGCCCCATTTTCACTTTTTGCCAAAAGCCGGGAAGGGTGCATATCGTCCCCGAACCCGTATCTGTTTCCTCTAAAACAGGTAGTTTTTTACTAAATACCACGACTAAAATCATTTTTCCTGCTGGAAATGCTGAAATGCAATTGGCAGCGGACTATTTGGCTGGTATGCTCAATGCTTCTACGGGCTACAGACTAGTTCCCTTGGCTTCCAATGCCAAAACTAAGACGGCTCAAAAGAATTGCATTTCATTTAAAATAGATACTAAGGCTGTTAAACAGCCAGAAGGGTATAAGTTGGAGGTTGGTACAAGTGGTATCACAGTCACTGCAGGTAGCGGCGCAGGGGCTTTTTATGCAGTGCAAACGATTCGGCAACTCTTTCCAGCGGCCATCAGTTCGGCTACGGTGCAAACGGGTGTGGATTGGGCTGCACAAGCCTGTTCAATAACGGATTATCCGCGTTTTGGTTACCGTGGAATGATGCTGGATGTGTCGCGCCATTGGTTTCCAGTATCTTTTGTAAAACGTTTTATTGATCTTTTGGCGATCCATAAAATGAACCGTTTTCATTGGCACCTCACAGATGACCAAGGCTGGCGAATTGAGATCAAAAAATACCCAAAATTAGCAAAAGTGGCTGCTTGCCGGGCACAAACCTTGTCGGGTCATTACTCAGATGTGCCAGAGTTGTATGATGGTGTGCCTTATTGCCATATTTACACCCAAGAAGAAGTCAAAGAGATTGTTGCTTATGCCAATGCGCGCTTTGTGACCATTGTTCCCGAAATTGAAATGCCTGGCCATGCATTAGCGGCTTTGGCGGCCTACCCCGAATTGGGTTGCGATGGCGTAGGTTATAGCACGGCTACAAAATGGGGCGTAATCGAGGATGTATTTTGTGCAGGTAACGAGCAGGTATTTACCTTTGTTGAAGATGTTTTTAACGAGGTTTGCCCGCTGTTCCCTGGGGAATATGTACATGTTGGTGGTGACGAATGCCCCAAAACAAAATGGAAAGAGTGCGGTCGTTGTCAGGATCGTATGCGTAAAGAGGGTTTGAAAGATGAGCATGAACTGCAAAGTTATGTGATTCAACGCGCCGAGGTTATATTAGCCAAACACGGTAAAAAATTAATCGGTTGGGACGAAATATTGGAAGGCGGCCTTTCGCCCAATGCCACAGTGATGAGTTGGCGCGGTATTGAAGGTGGCATTGCGGCAGTCAAAGCCGATCACGATGCGATTATGACTCCTACTTCCTTTTGCTATTTGGATTATTACCAAAGCGATCCTAATTCCGAGCCGCTGGCCATTGGTGGTTTATTGACGCTTGAAAAAGTATATGGTTATGAACCGATTCCGGAGGGTTTGACGCCCCAGCAAGCCGCGCATATTTTGGGAGTACAAGGAAATGTATGGACGGAATATATTGCCTCGCCTAGTTATCTTGATTATATGGCCTATCCTCGTGCTTGTGCTTTAGCGGAAGTGGCGTGGACGGTCAAAGAGCAGCGAAATTGGGATAATTTTAGAGCAAAAATGGTAGTTCATTTGGCTCGATTAGATGCGATGAAAGTGAATTATGCGAAGAGTTTTTACGATATAAAAGCGACGTACTCAGCTGGTTTGGTTAGTTTGGCATCCGGTGATCCAACGGCTCAAATCCGCTACTCGCTCAATGGCAATGAGCCTACAGGCGAAAGCCCTGTTTATACTGCACCTTTCGCGCTGGAAAAAACAACAGCGGTAAAAGCATCGGCATGGCGTGGCGGAAAACCACTTGGTAAAACAATGGTTGTCAAGTACTTAGTGCATAAAGCGAGTGGGAAACCCTATACTCTGTCCAAGTCTCCCTCCAAATTTAAAGGTGGCAGCACTCTTAGCCTAACCGATGGCGTGGTGGGCGGTATGAAAACCTGGGATGATTGGGTTGGTTTGGTGAACCATAATATTGATCCGGTGATTGATTTGGGCGAGGTCATGTCGATCAATCGTGTTGCAACCAATTATATGAACAACAAACCCTCTTATATTTTTCCACCAAGAAGTATTGAGGTCTTTATTTCGGATGATGGTAAAAACTTTAAATCCGTGGGTAAAAAAATGATTGATACCGAGGAAAAAATGAATAATTCCATTGAAGGAGTAAATATTTCCACGCCAAAGGCCAAAGGTCGATATGTAAAATTGGTGGCAACTACTTTTGGCGTTATTCCAGAAGGGCATCCGGGCGCAAAAGAAGGTGCTTGGTTGTTTATTGATGAGGTGATTGTGGAGTAAATTATTGATAATGAACCAATTGTAGTCGTGACTAGGAGTCGCGACTACAATATTTATAACTTTTTTTCCTTAAATTAATACACACTTCCAAAATAAACACTATCTTTGCTACACCTTATAAACACCAGTGTATTTCCTATACCCTGTAGTCATAAGCAATTTCTTTTTTTACATTTTAAACACTTTCAACATGATGCAACATGAATTCATTTCTGCACAGTGTATCCTTTTTTTTAATGCAGAAAAATAAATTAAAATATTTAATTGGGGGGGTATTCATTTTATGCTTAGTGATCTATTTTTTTGTTAATGGCTCAAATACAGAAATCAGTACTTCGGCTAATTCAAACAAAAGATTTATGGCTATTGAACCTACTTCACAAGCCGATGATAACGGAGTAACGTTGCATGATACTGTGTCCTCGCTGCCGCATAACAATTCTAATATCAATAAGCAGGAGCAATTTTTTGAAAATGGTTTGGCTAATAGTACATCATCTCTCAGTCTAGCCTGCCCGTCAGCCATTCGTGGTAGGATTTGGTTGTTTGAACAAAAGCATTATCCCGCAACAAATGCTAGCCTCACCTCCCAATTAGAAGATGCAATAATTAAGATCATTCCTGAAAACGAAACCCCCACTTGTTCCATAGCCGCGTGTTCTGAAACACTAGTAACACCCGTAAGTGGCAAATACGGTGCTTGCGTTTGTCCGACATGCAGTACATATATAGTTACTCCTTCTTTGAATATTGACCAAAG
>JBEAVK010000356.1:0-18966 GCA_041160955.1 Bacteroidota bacterium | reverse complement strand
TTTACCAGCCAATGGAGGCATTATCGCGCCACCCACAATGGACATAATAACCAAAGAAGAGGCCTGCTTACTTTCCGCAGCATCCATTCCTTTGGTGGCCAATGCAAAAATAGTGGGGAACATGATACTTTGACAGAAAAATGCCAACATAATGCAGATAATAGCCGTAAATCCTCCCAGTGCAAATGCCGCACCAATCAAAATAACGGCGGCAATACTGTACCAAGCCACGACTTTGCGCGCTTCTATCTTGCTCATCAATGCTGTACCAATAAAGCGACCCAACATAAAGAGGACGAGCGCAAAAGACATGTGGTAATTGGCTATTTTCTCAGAAGTGCTGTCCGAACCAATATTATACAACCAAGTAACGATACCTAAATGCTTATCTCCCGCCAATTCTACTTTGAAATCGGCGAAATAGCCCCATAATGTGGCCTGCGCACCTACATTGGCAAATTGAGCCAAAACACCCAATGAAAGCCGTGGATACTTGGTGAGTAATGCACCTAAACTGATACTTTTGCCACTTTGTTCCTCTGATCTGCCTACTTCGGGCAATTTGGACATCCAAAATAACAAGGCGATCAAGGCCACTATAATACCCACCGTCAAATAAGGGCCTTGTACCGACAATGCCGATTCCACGCGTGCCTGCGCAATCGCTTCTGGTGTCATCGTAGCGAGGAGCTCTGTGGTGTATTCTTTTTGCGAAAAGATAAACAGAGAGCCAATAATTGGCCCTAAAATGATACTAATACCATTGAAAGATTGGGCAAAATTGATCCGCCATTCGGCAGTATCCTTGCTCCCCAAAACGGTTACGTATAGGTTGGCCGCTGTTTCTAAAAAAGCCAAACCCGACGCAATGGTAAATAAACAAAACAGGAAAAATGCGTACTCGCGTACATTGGCCGCCGGATAAAACAGCAATGCACCAAGGGCGTACAAGCCTAAACCTGCTAAAACGCCATTTTTATAACCATATTTGCGCATAAAAATACCCGCAGGAATGGCCATGACAAAATAACCAAGGTAAAAAGCAGAATCCACCAAACCGGCTTGCCACCGCTCTTTAAGATCGAGGGCAAATTGAAAGTGACGGATCAAAGAACCATTCAAACTATTGGCTATGCCCCAAAGAAAAAATAGGCTGCACACCAATGCAAATGGGAATAAATAACTGCGCCCCGTTTCGGTCGCGCTCATGTTGGGTTGTTCGTTTGTTGGTAACATCGTATGATATAAAAAAAATCGTGAGTGACGGCTTAGTACAGTGTAAAATAAATTTTTTTATATTTTGAGGGTGTAACCGACCCAGAATGGGTCAAATGTTTATAGAGCAATGTGGCTGTATGACATTCAACCCCTACAGGGTCGCACGCGTATTGAAACCGCGATTTTGCTATAAACATTTGACCCATTCTAGGTCAGTCAACCGCTACAAATATATTGAAAATAGAGACCTAAAAACCTAAAAAAACTATTCTACAGTGTACTTAGGTACGCGTTGCCAATGGTCTCTTAGGTACGCGTTGCCAATGGTCTCTTAGGAACGATGCTGGAATAAAGGTTCAAATTCAGGTTCAAGATTTTGCGGTCAAATAAGTGTTTTTTGAGGCGAATAGTGGGGCTATTTAACGAAAAAAACGTGCAGTTTGAACGTAAAAGATGAGCATCAAATTGGACTTTTATTTCGGCATCGTTCCTTAGAGGACTGCTACACATCAATAGGCGCGTGCTTCATCTCCTTTTGCCTTCATCTCCGCCGCTTTCTGTGGTTGACCCGCAGCGGTATATACCTCCACTAATGCATCATAAACCCGCGGATCATGCCCATTGGCCATATCGCCATAACCTAGAAATTGGAGGGCAGATTTGATGTCCTTTTTCTTTTTATAAAACTCTTCATAGCCTATATTATAAGCAAAAGTGCATATTTTATTAGGATTGCCGCCGCCTGTTGCCAAGTATTTCATATACGCATCTATATTATCGCGCATTAGGTTGTTATACGGGCTTTTCTCTAAACAATAGGTCAACTCATGGAACAAGCGATCCATTTGGTGGTCAATATCAAAGCGCGCTAAGGCAATATTGCAATACATCACCCAAGCAGATCCGTACGTAGGATGGATGGCTAACGCCTTTTTTACGTGGACTTCCATCGTGTCCACCCACATTAGTTTTTCCTCCTTCGAGGTAGCCAATGCATATTTTTCCTGATAAATGGCGGTGGTATAAAAACTTTGCGCTCTGGCACTATTGGGCGATGAGAATACGGCAGAAGTATTAAGGGAGAACATCGTTTCCCAATCGGGTACGCGTACAAGGGTTTTCCAACCCAAAAATGCCAAAAACGGTAATACAACCGCAAAACCCAGTGCACTTGACACATTTGAATTGACAGGAAGCTTACGCGGCAGCCAATCAAAAAGCACCCAAGCCAATGCCATACAAAATGCAACCGAGGGCATATACGCAAAACGCTCGTTCATAAACGAACCCACCGATACAAAAAGATTGGAAACAATGCTGATCGTAATGATAAAGAACAAAACGCTGTATGCCATCACCGGACGACGGCGTAAATTGAGCAATGACCAAGCCGTCATACCTGCATAAAGCGCAAATGATCCCAATGCGCGCCAATCTGTCCAGTTCACCTTAGGTACATGGTACGGATAATAATCGTGGGTCAATGGACTTGGGTAAAACAGTAATTTGAGGTACCAGCCCAATGTGAGGAAAATGGTCGCTGTTTTTTCGCCAAAATTCATCCCTAAAAAAGAGTCATTCATCAAGTCGTTACTCTCTTTACCGTGGCTCAGCATATAGCCCAATGCATTATAGCGCATGGCAATAAAAAACAAGGCTGCACCAAACAATGGCAAAGCCGCAGTAATGGCCCGAGTAGCGGAAACCTTACCAAAAAACCAAATTGTAAATGGAATCACCGCCAAAAAGGTCAAGGTATTTTCCTTGGCAAAAAGACCCAACAAGAAGATGATCGCCGAAGCCACCAACCAAATGGATTTGTTGGTATCGAAGTATTTCATGGTGGCATAGAGCGCGCCAAGGCTGCCCATGAGTGCCAATATTTCGTCGCGGCCTTTAATATTGGCCACACATTCGCTATGTATGGGGTGAAAAATAAAAATAAGCGCAGCAATAAAAGCCACACTTTTGAACCACCATTTCTCGTTGTCCATTGGGAATAAGCCTAAGAGGACAGCGTACAGCAAGATGCCATTTAAGCCATAAAGGATAATATTGATCCAATGGCTAATTTGTGGATTACCACGGCCTTGTGTTTCGAGTTTTTTACCAGGTTCGGCAGTCTTAGGGGCAATATCGGCTTTGTCTTTGCCAAATAAATCAATTTCAAGTGCAAAAGTAGCCAATGACAGCGGACGGTAACGGCCACCTTCTAATTTGTAAAGTGATTCCTTCTTCTGGAAATAACCCATAAAACTATCGGAGCCAAATATTTTACCAATACCTGAAGTGCCATCCTGAACATACACATTTTTCCAGATGACCATTTCGTCGTCCAGCACGTACCCAAATTTTGTGGAAGCGTAATAAAGATTGGTAGCCACCAAGAGCAAAAGGAGCGATGGAATCCAATGGTTTTGCCAAAATTTGCCTTTAAAAAAAGAGGTCGGCGTTGGTGTTTCCTGCGTTGTGATGGTTTTTGGTGCGGGTTGCTTTTTTGTTCTGTTTGTTGCCATTGATACGTGTTGACGGTGGATTGGGTAAATGGGGTTTGGTTGTGGTATATAGGAATAGAGGCTGCCTCCATAAGTAATTTAACATTTAAAATTTATTATTTAAAATTTAAAATTTTTTAAATGTTAAATTCTAAACGCTAAATGTTCAATGTTAAAATAGCCATGAGGCAGCCTCTACCAACACTATGAATCAAATAAAGTATCGTATTGATTACCGCCACGAGCCTCCTTCGTAGGCATTTTCGGAGCAGCATTTAAGTCCAATACTTCGGCTGGGTTATTTGATTTATTGATGATTTGTTGCTTTTCGCCGCCCAATAGGAAAGAAACACCTTCTTTTTCCCATTTTTCGAGCATAGCCAAACCTTCTTCCTCGAATACGCCATTTTGAAGGTCGATAGAGTCCATGATATTTTTACTCATATCCATGAAACGTTCCATTTCGCCTACTTTTTGGCCTACATCATTGGCCATTGCTTCCAGTGCCATATCGTACATGTATTTCTTATCGGAATTACCAGTAAGGATGGCTTGCGCCGATTTCATAGCCGAGTGGCTGGCCTTAATGGCTTTGTACTCCTGCTCTTTTACCACCACTTGGTCGGTAAGGTCTTCGAGCATAATTTCGGAGTTTTCGTACATTTTGCTCAATACCCTGTACAGCACTTCCATGCGCTTATACACATCGTCGAGTTTCATGTTTGACTCCTGTAAACGGCCTGCTTTACGTGCTTTAAGTACCATAATTGATTCCTTACCTGTGTCTTTTGCCCGACCAGCAAGACTAAGGTTATTTTGGATATCGCGCTGGTTTTGCTTAATCATTTCAGCCATTTTATACATTTGGCCTTTAAGATTACTGATTTGGGTATTCATTTTACCCAAGCTATCGCGCAAATCCTCGATATAACTTTTAAGGATACCAATAGGATCTATTTCCACAAAAACGCCAGTAATCCAGCGCATCACGGATTTGTACATATACCATATCAGGTTACGCATTTTAGGATCCAAAACGATATACACGAGCGCACCAAGTACGCCTAGTCCGATGGCAAGATTAACACCTTCCCATACAATTTTGCCGAGGATGGGCAACAAATAATAAGCAGCCGCAGCACCACCCGCCAACATTACAATGCCACCGGTGACACCTTCGGGGCGTTGCCAAAATGATTTCGGCTGATTTGGTTGAAATTCAGTACTCATTTTAATAAATAGTTGATTAGTTTGTTTTATATGCGTACCTTAGGATTTAAAAATATTGGCAAAAAAATGTTGCACAATAGTCCTAAAGCGCGGATTGATAATAAAGAGAATGACAAATGCCAGTACGATAATCCAGCCAATACTAATAATCACTTTTAGTACTTTAAATACCAACCAGATCGCTAGTAAACCAGCAATAAATACAAGAAACGGATTTTTTAATGCGTCGTTCATAATAATAATTTTTTTCGATAGATTTGATTTAATCCATTGTTGATCGCAGCCAAATAACAGCGTTGAGTAGCAAATGAAGCACAATGATGCGTACCTCCGCACCAATCCCACCCGCAAATGTCGTCGATTATCTTGTAATTTCCGACAAAGGAAAGGAATTTACTGTGATTTATAATCATTGGAAAGCAATTTTTCGTGTTCCTTTGCACCATAATTAAACAGATCATCGAAAATTCATGTTTTTAGAAGATCTAAATGAGTAAAATTGATGTGGCGCAATCAATATCGCTCCACCCCTTTTATGGAATCAAATTAATAGCATAAATACGAATGACATTTGACATTACGATACCTGTCCTCAACGAAGAAGCGACGCTCGACCAGCAAGTACGCCTGCTGCACGATTTTTTGTGCATGCACTTTACCGATCGCTCGCGCTGGAAAATCGTAGTGGCAGATAATGGCAGCACTGATAATACACCCAAAATTGCCGAACAACTGTGCCGCGAACTGCCCGAACTGCAACTGGTAAGAGTACCCGAAAAGGGTGTAGGTTTGGCGCTCAAAACCTCTTGGGGGCAGAGTAAGGCCGATATGGTGGGTTATATGGATTTGGATATGGCCACCGATTTGAAGCATTTTGTGGAAGCGCATAAGGCTATAGCAGAACAAAACTACGATTTGGTGTATGGCTCAAGGTTACATCGCCAATCAAAAGTGGTGGGTCGTACATTGGTACGCGAAATCACCTCAAGGGTATTCAATTTTATTGTCCAACGTTATTTAGGTGTTCATTTTAGCGATGGCATGTGTGGGTTCAAATGGCTCAAACGCCAGCACCTCCCCGCTCTAATGGAAGGTGGCGCTGTAAGCAATGGCTGGTTTTTTAGCACCGAACTATTATCGGTTGCCGAATGGAAAGGTTTAAAAATGTATGAATTGCCCGTACTTTGGACCGATGATGCCGCTAATAGCAAAGTAAATATACCAAAATTGGCCAAACAATACCTACGTGCAATGGCCGTACTCAAACAACGTAAACCATGAATGAAAAAAAACGCCTCGTCAAACTCAGCCGCTTTATAGGCAAATGGAGTCTTTCGCGTATCTTGCGGTGGGTACTGTTCCTGGGTAGTGTGTATTGGGTTACCAAAAACTGGCAAACTGGCACAACGCTTAACGAGTTATCACAAAAATATGCCTATCCCGATTCCCGATGGATTGATGTGGATGGACAAGCGATCCATTACCGCGCTACGGGGCCTGTAAAAGGTACACCTATATTATTACTCCACGACGAAGGCAGTTCAATGCACACTTGGAACCAATGGACGGATTCACTGTCGCGCAAACAAAGGATCATCAGCGTGGACTTACCTGGTTTTGGGCTTACAGGCCCTAATCCGCGTGGTAGTTACAGTTCTTTTATGTATGCCAGTTTTTTGGAACACTTGACGGATAGCCTCAAATTGAACAAGTTTACGCTCGCAGGCGTAGGCTTAGGCGCGCAAATTGCTTGGTTTTTTGCCGCAGAGCACCCAGAACGACTGGAAAAACTCATCTTGCTGGATGCTCCGGGCTATAATAAGGAAGCCAATAATGTTTTTACGATTTTGGGTCGTACTCCTGTCCTAAATAGCGTCATGTGGACGGTGACCCCAAAATCAATTTTTAGTTTATACCTAGAAGGGATCTATGCCGATGACCGCTTGGTAACGGATTCGCTCGTACAACGGCATTTTGATCTGGCACTCCGACCCGGCAACCGGAAAGCCTATACAGATCGGTTATCGGTACGCGACAACCGACCTCCCGTTGATTTTGTAGAGCGCATCACGACACCTACATTAATACTTTGGGGTGCCGAGGATGCACAAATTTCACCCCAACATGCGTATGATTTTCACCGCCGCATCAAAGGGGCACTGCTCAAGATTTACCAAAACACGGGGCATTGGCCGCAAGAGGAGAACGGAGGCGAAACCGCCAAGGATGTGCAAGCGTTTTTGGATGGAAAATTTTAAGTTATCTTAAATTAAGATGATCCAAAAGATAAATCAAAGCCGCCAAACTTGCAGCACCCAATTCTAATTCCCGTTTATTTACAACCTCAAACACATCCGCCTCGGTGTGGTGGAAATCGAAATAACGTTGGGAATCGGGGTAATAACCGCAAAGCAACCCTTTTTGTGGTTTCAGCGGGCCTATATCGGCACCGCCGCCGCCCGGATTGAGTACCATATTATAAGGTTCAAAATAGGGCCGTAACGGTTTTATTTGTTCAAAAAGCCCCTCAAAAACACCATCAGCAGCATCAAAAGTAAATCCACGTGGTGTAAATCCCCCAGCATCCGTTTCAATGGCGCAGGCATGTATTTCCCCTTTGCGCAACGCTTCCTCTGCGTACTTTGTACCACCTCGCAAACCATTTTCTTCATTCATAAACAGCACACAACGGATTGTGTGGCGTGGTTTGAAACCCGTTTTTTTAAGAATACGCAACATATCCATACTTTGAACACATCCGGCACCATCATCGTGTGCGCCCTCACCTACGTCCCAACTGTCCAAATGGCCACCTGCTATGATAAACTCGTTGGGAAGTTCCGAGCCCCTAATTTCTCCGATGACATTATAGGATAGTACATCGGGCAGTGTTTGGCAGTTCATTTGCATCGAAATGGACAATACTGGATCCTTTTTTAATAATTTGGACAATTCTTCTGCATCCGAGGTGCTAATTGCTACTGCTGGAATACGGGCCACAGCAGTATCATAACGCAACGAGCCTGTATGTGGCCATTTGTCAATATTTTGGGTCATAGAACGCACGATAACGCCAATTGCTCCATATTTTGCGGCTTTTGAAGCACCACTTACCCGTTGATCCACGGCACCACCATACGCATCGAAAGAGCGGATACGGGTAGGATCCATAGGGCGATTAAAAAACACAATTTTACCTTTAATCCCTTTTTCGCCTAAGCGCTCCAAATCACTCCAACTTTTGGCTTCCACGATATTGCCCTGTATTTTTTTTCCATCGGTACCCACAGAACCTCCTAATGCCAATGCATTGAGTTTGTAACGGTTCTTTACACTAGACCCGATGACTTCCACCTGCTCTTTTTTACCCCTTACCCAGCGAGGTACCATAACGGGTTGTAACCAAACAGAATCCAAACCAAGCGTATCCAGCACCGACTTAGACCATTCGACGGCTTTTTCCGCACCAACACTCCCACTGATCCGATGCCCGACTTGCTTACACAGGGTTTCGAGCCAGGCGTGGCAGCGTCCATCGGCAAGCCCCTGACTGTAAATGGATTTTATTGTTTCTTGACGTTCTTTGTCCACGGTTTGGGCTGTGACATTGGGCAAAAAAACAATTATTGTCAAAAGTACACTTACTGTGATTTTGTAGTAAGGAATAAAGGAGAAAACTTTAAAAGGAGCAATATTAATAGTCATAATGTAGCATATTGGATATGATTAAAAGTTGTATTTTTTTTTAAAAAGGTTAATTCTGCGGATGATTTAGGGATAAACTATTTTTTAAAGCACAAAATAATTACCAAATTTGCAATAAAACAAGCGGTTTATTAACAATAATGAAAATTATGGCCAATTCGTTAAAATTTACCTCTTGCTTCTTGTCATAATTACACAAAGCGTATTACCTTTGCAGTATTATTTATCTAAACGTAGTAAATACGCGAGAATAATTTGGTTTTATTTGGTTAGGGCTGAGGTAGTGCTGTGGTGGCGCTACCTCTATTTTTTTGTCCATTCCATACTAGCACCTAGTCGTTTTCGGAGTGCCGTAGCGAACGCTTCCATTTTGGCAACGGCGGTTTGGGGCATTGCTGGAAACAATTCGTTCATTTGATCGGCCAATGCCGTTGGTATGACATAATAACTGGATTGGCCAGCTTCCTTGTGAATATAGCGCCAAACTGGGATATATCCATAATCCCCCAAAACGGCTTTTGCTGCCCCTTTTTTCAAGATCAACTCGGTTTCTACCATAATGCCCCCATCCGTATTCGGCTGTTGTTGGTTACTGATATAGTTGCCCAATGAATAGGCCACCAAAATCTCTTTGCCTTGATAATTTTCCATTTTAACAGGTTGTACCACGTGTGGGTGCATACCAATGATCATATCCACGCCATTGCGCATCATAAACCGCGCCATAGTGCGCTGATCTGCATTTTCGGTGAGTTGATATTCCAATCCCCAATGCACTACGGCGATAATAAAATGAGGTTTCCGTGCGCGCGCTTCCGCAAAATCAATAGCCATTTGTACGGTATCCAATAGGTTTACAATTGTGGGTATTTCCGTAGGGATACCATTGGTGCCGTAGGTATAATTGAGTATAGCCAGTTTAAAATTATCTTTGTAGAGCATTAAAGGATAGAAAACATCCCTTTCTTTTTTGTTTTTGAAGGTGCCAGTTTGCCAAAACCCTTCGGTGCGCAAGGTTTCAATCGTATTAGTAACGCCAGCACCGCGGCTGTCGTTGGAATGGTTATTCGCAGTAACCATTACATCAAAACCTGCATCTTTTAATGCTGAAGACAAGGCATTCGGGCTCCGAAACATAGGATAGCCTGTATAAGGTGGTTTACCAGGCAACGTAACCTCCAGATTACCAATGGCCAAATCGGCTGCACTGAGTTGGGGTTTTACAAATTGGAAACATGATTTATAATCATAAACGCCTTTTGCTTTTTCGGCACTTTTGATCTGCGGCGTATGTCCCATAATATCGCCCGTAAAAATAAGTCGCAAAGTGTCATTTTGGGCTAATATGGACTGATCCAGGCAGCAAAGTAGCCCAAATACCGTTATTGTTTTGAGGATCATTTGGTTTGTTTTTGATCTTAATTCGTGCATATTGAATTTATTTTGGGCAAATGAAGGGATTTTTTTCGGATTAGGAATGATAAAATAATAAATTATCGTTCCTTTTATTCACATTTGGCCTAAAATTTGCCATAGTATGATAAGGAACACAACTAAATGCAACTTTAGTATTTCATTAACGATGCTCAAGGAATAAAGTAGGCAACTTTTATGTTATTATTTTACCCTTATTTAGCACATAAGCACTTGTTTAGATTTTAAGTCTAAACAAATTTAAACAAAAATTACTAACACTTAAAAACTGCAATCCTATGTTGATATTATCTGTATTGCTCTTGATTGCGTTTATTTTTGGCCATCAGATGCTGAAAGAAGCGTAATTTGTACATTTCCTAAGTACACAAATAAAGAAGAGGGTAATCAATTTCACAACGTGGAAATTGATTACCCTCTTTATTTTTATGAATTACATTGCACTAAGTCCAATTCTTTATTGCTTCAATTTTAATTTCTCGCAAACATATTTACCTATTTCTCTACCATTTTTTAATCCGGCAACATTACCGGATCTGTAGTGGATGCCCCCAAATAAACGGCTCATCCCTACTTCATCTGCGGCTTGGTTGAATGACTTAAAGGAGCGCGGCTCAATCCCAAACTCTACTTCTGTGCTATCTGTAAAGGGTACATTATCACCAAACTCAAAAGTAAGTGCTGTAGCCGCCGCAGCCGAAATCGTGCTATGGCCACTGCTATGCTCAGGGAACGGAGGTGTTTGGATCAATGGCACCCATTCAGCGTCGATATATTGATTGATATACGACTCAGGACGGATCAGGTTGGTTTCATACTTCGTTTTCCAGCAGGAGATAAAAGCGTCTGCAATGGCACAAATAACGCGGACATAAGTCTCCGCTGAGTGCATGATGTCCGCTTTTTGGTCGCGGCAGGCGGTACTTGTAATAAGCATCCAGTGCCCACCGGGGCTAATTTTTTTGCGTCCAAAAGACAAGTGACCACTTACTTCGAGTGCAAATGGATTATCGTCCCAGTACCAAGCCGTCAAAGAATCCTTTGTTTCAAGGTTTTTCACAATACTATACACTTCATAAGCCTGTTTGTAAAAAGGACTTCCTTTTTGAGTACTAAAAGCCGTAGGTGGGTCGCATTTGAACTGTCCGGCGGAATCAAGTACCCAAGGGCGAATTTCTGACCAATGAGGTTCCAATCCATCCGCATACATAGGCGGTGTTGGCCGCCAACGGCTCGGATCTTTGGTATCAATCGTAAATTTGGGCGCACTCCGCGTTTGGGCATAATTATCTTTTTTAGACCATGCCAAAATATGCTTTGCAACAGTTTCTCCATAAGCCATAGAGCGGTCATAGGTTTCCTGTGGCATATTCATGGCTTTAAATTGGTCAAAAATATCCTCCTTTAGGTCTTCTACCTCTCCTTCCGAGAACACAAGTGCCTTACTCACGATAAGCATAGCGTTCACTCCTGCCAATGGGTAGCAGTATTCTTTGCCCGCTTCGGGTTTGGGTGCTGCTGAAAGCCCATTCAATTGCCCCGCCAAATCCTTATAGGCAGGAAACCCGGGCACCATGGCTTCGTAACCCGCAATGGTAGAATAGGCAAAAATACGAGAAGCAATAGGTGGTGCAAAAATATCATAGCGGATTATATCAACGATCCTGCGCACGCCTGCATGAAAAAACTCGGGATTATTGGCTTTTGTTTGATAATCTGCACTCACAGCACCAGATCCAGTAGATTTAACTGGTTGCTCGCAGGCTGTAAAAGCAATGAATAGTAAAAGAATAAATAAAAATCGCATTATATAGTTAAGTTAAGAGTACTAAGTGCTGTTTGAGAACAGGGGAATTATGGGCAAATGGTTTGCCCGCTAGTTGGTATCTTCTTTAAGGTGTTTATTCAAAAATTGTGTCATTTTACGGTATAAATGAAGTTTTGCAGCAGCATCACTAATCCCGTGGTTGCGGTTGGGATAAATCATGGCCTCATACTGTTTATGAGCAGCGATCAATTGGTTCGACATTTCTGCACTGTGCTGAAAATGCACATTATCGTCCAAAAGGCCGTGCACCAGCATATAATTGCCGCGCAGTTTGTCCACAAAATTGATCGGTGCATTATCTTCATATCCCTTTTCATTTTCTTTGTGCGTACGCATATAACGTTCCGTATAAATGGAGTCGTACCATTTCCAATTGGTAACAGGCGCAACGGCAATCGCTGCTTTGAATACATCTGCGCCTTTGAGCAAGCATAGACTCGACATATAGCCCCCATAACTCCAACCAAAAATACCGATACGTTCGGGATCAATATCCGCTTGTGTTCCGAGGTAACGGGCGGCGGTAATTTGGTCGATGGTCTCCAATTTGCCCAATTGCATATAGGTACATTTTTTGAAATCGGCTCCACGTCCTCCTGTCCCTCTATTGTCCACACAAGCCACGATATAGCCTTGCTGTACCAACATCTGAAACCACCAATAATTGGCACCTTTCCATTGGTCAAGTACTTGTTGGTTGCCGGGGCCGCCATACACAAACATCAACAGCGGGTGCTTAGTGCCTGGTGCGGCATTGTTAGGTTTCATAATAAAACCGTGGAGTGCCCCTTGCCAAGGCCCACCTGCTTCCGGGAGGGTATATTGCAAGGGAATTTGGAAAAATTGGGCTGAAACCGCACCGTAATCGCGTGTTTTTTGTTTAATTTCGGTATTTTGCTCCAATTGACGCACTATTTTGCCCTCTCGGTCGTAAACAGCATATTGTGGTGGGGTATTCAGGGTGGATATACTTCCGATATAATAATCAAAAGTAGTACTAAACTGAGCATTGTTATAGCCAGCCACTTTAGAAATCTTTTTTAGATTTTTACCCTTCAAGTTGACGCAGTAAATTTCGCGTTGCATTGGATTTTCTGCGGCTGCTTGATAATATACGAGGCCGTTCATTTCGTCCAATCCATAATAAGCCGTGATATCAAAGTTTCCTTGGGTAAGTGCGGCTTTTTCTTTGCCCTTCATATCGAATAGATACAGGTGATTGAAGCCATTTTTATCACTTTGCCACACAAAACCAGTATTGTTTTTCAAAAATTGAGGTTCTTGCAAATCAAGGTAGGATTTATTGGTTTCCTCTAGCAAAATAGTGGTTTTTCCTGAATTATTATTGGCCAATAGCAACCAAATATGGTTTTGGAGGCGGTTCAGTCGCGTAATACAGAGTTGTCCATTGGGTGTCCAAGTGATTCGAGGTATATAATCGTCGGGATCTGAATTAGTGGCTACTGTGATAATTTTGCGGGTTTGAAGGTCGTATATAAAAGCCGACACAACTGCATTGTGTTCACCTACTTTTGGGTATTTGAACTTGACGAGTTCGGGGTATTCGTCGCCATTATATTTTTCCATGGTCATTTCAGGTACTTCACGTTCGTCGAAGCGCAAGAACGCTATTTTCGAGCCATCGGGGCTCCATTCAAAAGCGCGCACCAGTTTAAATTCTTCTTCGTAGCACCAATCGGAAGCCCCATTGATGATTTCATTTTGTTGGCCATCGGTCGTAATTTGTGTAAGGATATTTGTTGACAAATCCTTGACAAACAGGTTATTATCAGATACAAAAGCGACTTTGTCTGCTTTTGGGGCAAAGGTGGCATAGCGTTGCTGGCCTTTATCGAAGAGTGGGCTTATTTTTTTTCCATCTATACTGCTCACAAAATAATCGGCTTGTGTACTCCAGCGGTAAATGGGCTGCGAGTTGGTACTAAAGAGTAGCCATTGTTCATCAGCACTAAAAGTATAGTTGTCCATTTCCCCTTTCCAAGTGGAAGTAGAGGGATCAAATAAAGTGGCTATTTTTTCACCTGATTTGAGTGCTATTTTTTCAATTTTATTGTCTTTTTGGGTTGAATAATGTATTCCATCATTGAGGAAATGAATCCCACGTGGGCCTGTTTTGGTTTGGAATGTACCATATTCCCAAATGTCCTCGAGGGTAATATTTTTGGTTTGAGCAAAGGCAGCGACGGCATACCCAATGAACAGGGCAGAGGCTAAAAAGGCGCGGAGATAAGACATAAATTGCTCGTGTTTAGGAACGATAAAGTATTTACGTTCTAACTAGATACATTGTAAACTTAAATTTGGAATGTACTATACTTCGACTTGTTAGGGTTTGTACATAAAAATAGTATGATGGCTCTATAAAACTGTGTACAAAACTTAAGAACGCTTAGTATAAATATAATATTGAACGCAAAAGTAGGTATTTCAGGCAGACCGAGCGTATAAAGCGGGTTAAAAATTTGCTTAGAAAGCCAAATTGAAAATGAATAGAGATTAATGTGTTTTATGTTGTTTTATTTTTGAAAGGCCGAGATTAAGGGTTGGTGCATAAAGTGATGCGCTTTTTATTACCATAATAAGGATAGTTACGTTAGATATTTAGAGGAAGCGATAAAAAAACAAAGCGCAAAGGCAAGTTTGGTATGATAATTGGTATAAGGAAAGAGTCCCCCCGCAATTAGTGATACCAAGGGTTTTGGCGCACGATAGAGCGATCAGAATGCGCGGCCTTTTTTACACCGTTTACACAAATTATGAAGTCATTGAGTGTTTTGGTTGCCGATCATCAACCATTGTTTGCTGAGGGAATACGTACCGTTTTGTCTGCTCCGGGTAATGCAGTTTTGTGCAATATAACCGCTATTGCCCGCAACACGGATCAAGTAGAAGGCTATTTGAACGAATATCGCACCGATCTGTTATTGATAGATCCTACTATTCCAATTATTACTGATTCTGATATTGTTTTAAAACTAAAATCTCTTTACACGCATTTGCGCATTATATTTATTACTTCAACAAATGATCCTTTGGCTGTTCAGCGTGCTTTAAAGAGCGGCGCAGATGGTTATCTGCTCAAATCAGCGTCAAAGGATGAATTGCGCAGTGCGATCAGGGAAGTCAGTGAAGGTCGTGTGTATGTTGGCAGAGGGGTTAATCCCGTGCCATCCGAGTCAAAATTATCGGTTAGCAATACCTCTAGTTTGGAGGTTATGTTTGTCAAAAAATATAATTTGACAAAGCGGGAGTTCGAGATTATTCGATATATTGGTCAGGCACTTACGAATAAAGAAATTGGGGATCGCTTGTATATTAGTGACCAAACTGTAAGTGTACACCGCAAGAACATTATGCGCAAATTACGGGTTAATAGTACGGCAAGTTTGATCAAAATGGTATTTGAAAATCATATACCAGTTGCGAGTTGATACCTCCCTGTAAAATTATGTTATGTGATATTTTGAGAAAATATTTTCATTCGCAAGTAGATGATTTTCAGTTAATTAAAGCCTAAAGCAATTATAGGTTATTCCTAAAAAAACGCGGATAGCCTACTGCTTTTTGCTGTTTTTATACACCGGGTAGTTAAAATGGAAAAAAAACGATTCAATTCCTTTTTTTATCACATCAAAAATCCTTACCTTTGCAACACTTTATGTGTTGAGTTAGGAACGCACTTCTTAATTTAACTTATTTGAATTGGCGGCACTTATGTATTTTGTTTTACAATATATAACTCCCTTCTAAGTTTCGCCATTTACATTCAGCATCGCTAGGTATTGTGCATGGGTTTATGGGATGCCATACGATTTTCATGCATAAAAACTGTAGTGCCGAAGCATCTCTTAAATTATCCTCGTTTGGATCAGCGGAAACGTTAGATTTTGAGGTATTTTATATAAAACAATAGAGTAATAAAAAACTAATCAGCAGCCAGTATGAACAATTGAGCATCAATTTGTTTAAATAAACAAATTGCTTTTTAATTTTTTATTTATCTATTCATTAATTTCGTATTATTAACAATTTTTTATTAATTTTTTAAATTTCTAATCTCATGAGGAAAGCGAATTTTACTATCGCTACAAAGGTTTGGGGTTTGTTATTGGCATTTACATTGATGGCCATTTCAAGTGTGAACTTGAGTGCCCAGTGTTCTTTGACCTGTAATAACCTCGTTCAAATTTCTTTAGATGAAGATTGTTCAGTTACTTTAAATGCTGACATGATTCTCGAAGGAAATCCCGCCCAGTACTGCCCAAATGGCAATTTTCAGGTACAGGCAAAAATCAACAATGTTTGGGTGCCTGCTAGTGGTAACTTTACCGTTACAAGTGCAAACATCAACCAAACAATTGAAGTTCGCGTTCGCGATCTAGTATCTGGCCAAAGCTGCTGGGGCTACGCTAAGGTGGAAGACAAATTAGCGCCAGTTGTTTCTTGCGTTAATGCTCGTGTACCTTGCGCAGCAACTAATTTTTCTCCGGATGCGTTGAATGCACTTGGCGTAGCTAACGCTTTCCCAACGGCAACGGACAACTGCTCAGGAGTAACTCGTTCTTTCACAGACACTTGGACTGACCTTCCTTGCGGAACAGTTGCAAATGGCAACTTAAGTGGCTTTATTACTCGTGTATGGTCGTTCTCTGATGCATCAGGTAACACCAACACTTGTACACAACTTGTTTTTGTTGATCGTATCAATGTTGGAAATGTGAGTTTCCCAGCAGATGTAACCGTAAGTTGCACTAACCCAAATACTTCTCCAAGTGCTACGGGTGCACCTTTCTTTTTCTCTAGCGTATTGAATCGCAATTTCTCTCTTTATCCAGAGTCTTCTTATTGCGAGTTGAACGTTACTTTTACGGATCAAGTGCTTCCAGTTTGTGATGGAACATACAAAATCCTTCGTACGTGGGTAGTTTATGATTGGTGTTTACCTACTAATCAAACAACTAATCCTAAGTACTTTATCCAGTTGATTAAAGTAGTTGACGAAGCAGGACCAACCATTGCAGTAGTGGATGATGTAACAGTAAGCACGAACTCTAATAATTGCTGCGCAACTGTTGATTTACCAAATGTAATCGTTTCTGACGCATGCTCACGCATTCGTACTGCGGTTGCTACCGTTTTTGGTTATGACCAATACACAGGTGCTTTGATCGGTACTTTCACTGTAAATGGTACATTGACTTCTTTCCCTGGTAACAACATTTGGAATCCTGATACATTGGCTAACTTCGGTTTCACACCTTGCTTGCCAGTTGGTAACCACGAAGTAGTTTATACTATTACTGATGATTGCGGTAACTCATCTACCGTAGAATTTGATCTTACAGTGGAAGACCAAACCCCTCCAACTGCGGTTGGTGACGAGTTTACTCAAACTTCTTTGGGTGTTGATGGTATGGTATTTGTAAATGCTACTTCTTTGGATAACGGTTCTTATGATAACTGTGGCCCTGTTTATTTCAAGGCGCGCCGTATGAATGCTAACCCTGTTCAAACAAATGCTTTGGTACATGACCAAGTTAAGTTTGCTTGCTCTGATATCGGTACTACAGTACAAGTTATCTTGCGTGTATATGACGTTGATCCAGGTCCTGGTTCAAAAGAACTTGATTTCCTTGAAGGCGATTATGATGAAGTAATGCTCAATGTGTTGGTAGATGACAAATTCAAACCAACTTGTACTGCTCCAGCAAACGTAACGGTTTCTTGCGAAGCATTTGACCCATCTTTGTGGGCTTATGGCCAAGCAACTGCTACGGATAACTGTTCGAACCCAACTATCACTAGCACAGTGGTGTTGACCCAATTTGACTCTCTTTGTAATAAAGGCACGATCACTCGTCGTTGGACAGTTGTGGACGCAGCAGGTAATAGCAGCCAGTGTTCACAGCGTATCATCGTAACTACTAACCAAAACTACTGGGTGAAGTTCCCTGCGGATCGTTTGGTTTCTACTTGCGACGGTACAACTGCTTATGGTGCACCTGAATTCTTTGGCGAAGATTGCGAATTATTGGCAACTTCATATACCGACGAATTCTTCACTGTAATTCCTGATGCTTGTTTCAAAATCGAGCGTACTTGGCGCGTGATTAACTGGTGTGCGTACAATCCAAACCTTCCAGCCAGCAATGCGTTGAATGTTTTTGTACCAAACCCGAATCCTAACAATACCACGAACCACCCGACTAACTTGCCAGGTGTAACGGTTTCTGCTCCGGGTACAACAGTGAACGGTTGGGTGCCAACATCAGTACGGATCAATCCAACTGATCCACAACCAACAAACTATTCTATATTCTGGGCGAAAGAAGCAAACAGCTACACTTACAAGCAGATCATCAAAGTATTTGATACGCAAGATCCAGTTGTTCAGTGTCCAGCTTCTCCAGTTGAATTCTGCGACTTTAGCACAAATGACGCTCAGTTCTACAATGCTATGCAGTATTGGGATAATACAGTAGGTAGCCATGACCTTTGCGAAGGTGATGCAAATATCGAAATAACAGGAACAGACGCTTGCTCTGGTGCAAACCTTTCTTTCCGTTACTTATTGTTCCTTGACCTTGACGGTAATGGTTCTATGGAGTCTGTAATTAATAGCGTGAACCCTCCAGGTTTCAACAATATTAATTTCAACAATATCAACAATGCTAACTTTGCTGGTGGTACACCTTGGCAGTTCGATTTCCGCCCAGTTCCGGGTGACCGCAAGTGGGGCTTCGGCTTACAAGTGGACGCTGCAAATGGCAATAGCCGTACAGCACGTGTACGTTGGTTCAACCAAGCAAACAACCCAGCATCGGGTGCAGTACCACAATTGCCTTACGGAACACACAAAATCAAGTGGTTCGTAGAAGATGGTTGTGGAAATGAAACTGTTTGCGAATATAATATCGTAGTGAAAGATTGTAAGAAACCAACTGTTGTTTGTATCAACGGTCTTTCTATCAACTTGATGAACATTTCTGGCGGTATGGTTGCGTTGTGGGCAAGTGACTTCTTACAATACACAGA
>JBEAVK010000355.1:0-22916 GCA_041160955.1 Bacteroidota bacterium | reverse complement strand
TCTTTTATTATACGTCGGGTTACCCTTTTCTTGTGAGTAAACTCTGCAAGATATTTGATGAAGAACTGCTGGCTGAAAAGGCAGAAAAAACATGGACGACGCATGATGTGGATGTGGCGGCTAGGCAATTGATAGGGGAAACCAATACTAATTTTGACGAACTTTCTAAAAATTTGGATAATAACCCCGATCTATATCGCCTTACCCAATCCATTGCTATTGACAGCGAACAATACCCATTCAATCCCAACAATCCCACCGCCCAATTGGGCATCCTTTATGGCATCTTTGCCAACCGAAATGGATTGGCTATCCACAATCGTATTTACCAAGAAGTCATTACAAACAAAATGATGTTTCTGATGCAATTTGAAAACCGTACCCTCCTCCAACGCTACGACACCGCTTTTAGGTTGCCTGGAAACCGCTTGGACATCCAAAAGGTACTCCTTAAATTTCAGGAACTCATGCGGTACGAACATCACAAGGAAAACGGCAAACTCCTCGAACGAGAAGCACGTCTTGTTTTCCTTGCCTTCCTCAGCCCCATCCTTAATAGTCATGGATACGCCCTCAAAGAACCTCAAACTTCCGAAGAAAAACGGCTAGACGTACTCGTCACTTATTATCAGCACCGTTATGTCATTGAACTCAAATTGTGGTATGGACAAACCGCACATGAAGCAGGTCTCGATCAATTGATTGGCTACTTGAATCGACTTGGAATTGACGAAGGTTTTTTACTGATATTCGATCCACGAGTAAAAAAAGAATGGAAAAGCGAGGATATTATCCACCAAGGGAAGCGCGTTTTTGCGGTGTGGGTGTGAATAGGGAATGGATTACGCATTTCCAAATTGAAACAAATGACTACCTTTGCTGCCCATGTTTTCTTACCTTAGTCCAAATATTCGTTTGCTACTATACCTTTTTAGCATTTGCAATACTGGTGTTATCCAGTGTAGCCATATTCCACACCAAGACGACAACAACAATATAAATACGCTCGGTCATCATCTTTTTTTTGATACAAGACTTTCTGCCAATGGTACCAAATCTTGTGCTTCTTGCCATGACCCAAATTTTGCTTTCACAGATGGCTATCGTCAATCTACGGGCGTTTATGGCGATCCGCTTCGCCGCAATGCGCCCTCCTTGCTCAATGCACGCTACCTGCCTTCACTCAATTGGGCGGATACCCATATCAAAACTTTTGAAGCGCAAATGCAGGGGCCTCTTTTTTCCAATAACCCGCCTGAATTGGGGTTGTCAAAAAATAAACCAATAACTGGCAATCGGGAAGACCATCCATATTTGTTATCCAAAAGCATAGATCAAGTATTGGAAGAATTGCGTGCAGATAGCCTGTACCAACAGCTATTCTTCGCGGCATTTCCACACCAAAAAAATCCATTTTTAAGCCAAAACCTGTTCCGCGCTATTGCAGGTTATGAGCGCACATTGGTATCGTTTGAATCTGCGTATGATCGGTTCATGGCTGGCGATACCACAGCAATGAGCAGAGCGGCACAACGAGGAATGTATTTGTTTTTTGGCGACAAATTGAACTGCACACGTTGTCATACCCTACCTTTGATGAGCAATGGACAGATGCACCCAGGAGACTATGCCCTTGATGCAAACGCTCGCAAGGATTTTGGATTATATGAAAAAACAAAAAACAAAGCAGATATAGGGCTTTTTCGCACACCACCACTGCGTAACGTGGCCATAACTGCCCCATATTTTCACGATGGTAGTATGGCTACCTTATCGGCAGTGTTGACTTATTTTGAACAACAAGGACATAGTGGTCAGAAGCCGATCTCCCTCACGGCTACCGAACGCCGCGATCTGATTTTGTTTTTAGAAAGCCTCACCGATGAATCTATTATTCAAAACCCTTGGTTTCTCCCACCTGTCCAAAAGGAATAAATCTCTGCAAATTAAGTACTTGTATAAATTTTTTATTATCATTGCACCACCAACTACAATAAAGATATGGTTTTTTTCAACAAATATAATCTGGCTATTATATCCAATTTACTGATATTTACCAGTATTTTTGCTCAAACGCCACTGCTTGAACAACGTAACCTCGCTGTACAGGCAGCATTAGCCCAAGCGCCTTATATATTGGCACTGGACGAAGGACTACTGAATCCTACCCAGCGCGCAGCACAGCGTATTGCACTGGCCGACACTAATTTGTTGCAGTTGACCACCGATCCACAAACAAAACAACCCCTGCGTTCGGAGGTTTTTTCGGTGTATCCTGCCCGCCAGAGTGATTATGGAGTTGCTCCTGTCTGCACTGATGGTAGTTGCCAACGGGTAGAACTCTATAATTATGCAAAAAATGGAAGTATATTAGCCATTGTACAGATGAGTACCCAAAAAGTAGTTCGTATCGGGTATTTGCCCAATATGCAGCCCGATATACCCACGCACCTCAAACAATTGGCACTTGATATTGCCATCGAATCAGCCGCTGTTGCGGAAGCATTGGGTTTCAAACCCACAACCGAAAATGCACTGATGTCGGATACCAAAACAGCCCTCAACCGTACCCGTTGTGAACGTTCAAAACACCTTTGCGTGGCACCTACTTTTGTAAAAGGGGAGAAAGCACTGTGGGCCATTGTCGATCTAACAGACCTAAAAATAGCAGGGTTGCGCTGGACACAAGTGGGTAATGCAGGGCCTAATCCGACCGAACGACGCGTACAAAATGCAAACCTGACCGAATGTTATTGCCAAAAGAGTAATACGTTGGATCGAAATGGCTGGAGATTCAACTATATCCTCACCAGCAGCGATGGCCTTAGGATTTCGGAAGTGGATTTTGGAGGGAAGCGGGTGATCAAAAACGCTAAATTGGTAGATTGGCATGTTTCTTATTCCAATACGGATGGTTTTGGCTATTCGGATGCCGTTGGTTGTCCGTTTTTTAGTTCGGCGGCAGTCATTGCATTAGATATACCAAGGACATACGATTTAGTAGAAAATGGTCAAACGGTTGGTTTTGTATTGTCTCAAAATTATTCCAGCGAAGGCTGGCCTACCCCATGCAACTATAATTACGAGCAACGTTTTGAATTTTATAATGATGGCCGTTTCAGAATGGCCGTTGGAAGCCTCGGACGCGGGTGTGGCAATAATGGCACTTACCGCCCTGTGAGCCGAATTGTATTTGATGGTACGAATAACCTGTTTGCAGAATGGAGCGGCAAGGACTGGACAAACTGGAGCAAAGAAGGCTGGCAACTCCAAAAATCATCGACCCCTTATACCCCCGAAGGTTGGCAGTACCGCATTACAGATAAGGTTTCAAAAACAGGTTTTGCAGTGCTAGCGAATGTGGGACAAATGGCTGATGGTGGCCGAGGCGACGAAGCATACACCTATATTACAGTCGATCACCCCGAACGGGAAGAAGGCGAGGGCGATTTGATGACCATTGGGCCCTGTTGTAACACGGATTATCGACAAGGGCCAGAAAATTTTATGCTACCCAAACCCGAATCACTCGACACAAACACAGGCAATGAATTGGTTTTTTGGTATGTTCCTCAACTCAAAAACGACGACCGAGAAGGTCAACAATATTGCTGGGCGGAAACAAAAGTGGTGGATGGGATTTACCAATCGGTGGTGTATCCGTGTTTTTCGGGGCCTTTATTTGTACCGATTAAGTAGCAACACTGCGCGTGCGTGACAAAATCGGGGCATGATATTTTATTGCCTTTACCCCGATTTTGTCACACACCATGCACTTAGATTTGGAACAGAAGGACTACTCTCTGCCCAATTACGCTAGTTAGTAGGCTTATCCGGCGCAGGCGCGCTTGCATGATAGTCCCGCGCCACTCGCATGGCATAATCATCTAATAACTCCAATACACGTTCGCGTTTGGGCGATTGCACAATAAGACCAACATGGTGGTTCATATCGGTCATGCGCCAAGCAATTTCGGGATCTTGGAACTGCGATACATCGGGCCATTCCTGCCGCGCCAATGAAACGATGATACCAGCATAGTCTTTACGTACTTTAGGCAAAGTATATTTACCGCCCGTTGCCACTGCGTATTCCAAGCGCGCCCATTCGTACCAAAGATTAACGCCCGAAGAGTAATCTACCATTTCGGCCAAATGCGCACCGCCTACTCGAGAGGCAGTTTCGAGAAAATAAAACTTACCATCCTCTTTGTTTTTGATAAATTCGGTGTGGCTGGCACTGTATTGCATCCCGAATGCCTGCATCACATCAGAAGTCATGGCTTGAAGTGCTTTATCATCGGCACCTCCAAAAACAGACACTGCACTGCGGAAAATACCACCACCATGCGCCACTTCAAAAGGGGTGGAGAGGTATTGTGATACGCGGCAGAAAATCAGTTTTCCATCCAAAGATAGGGCATCCACGTGGAATACATCGCCCGGTTTGAACTGCTCTACGAGGTAATTATGCCGATCACCACCTAATTTGTCCAAGTGTTCCCAAAGTTCTATTTCGCTGTAAATCTTCTTCATACCCGTGGCAGAGGCTTGTCCGCGCGGTTTTACGATCCAAGGTGCCGGTACTTTGGCAATATAAGCACGAATATCGTCATTATTAAAAAGGCTGGTAAACGCGGGTACATTGATACCTTCATCTTGTGCTTTAAAACGCATGGCTAATTTATCGCGAAAATGGCGGCAAGTTGTTTCGCCCATACCCGGAATCCGGAAATGCTCGCGCAGGTGTGCACCTTTTTCCACATCAAAATCATCAAGGGCAACAATACGGTCAATTTTTTTATCGCGCATCAGCCAAGCCAAACCACTTATGACATCAGGCATGTTCCACTCGTTGTTCGGGCCTTGTTCCACATAAAATATATCGTCCAGTGCCTCCCTTGCCCAAGGTTTGTCTTCCAGTTTTTTGGAAGTGACCAAATAAACAGTTGCGCCTGTTGATTTCATGCCGCGCAAAAAATCGTTTCCTTTGAAGTAACTGGAAACGCATAAAAAAGTGGCTGCCATAGTGTGAGTCGTTTAATATAGTAAAGTAATATGGCGCAAATATGCAACTTAGTTCTTTAAAAAAATATATTCTAGGAAGATTATTGCTTGGGAGCAAAAAAAAGAGCCGCTTCAGCGAACTGAAGCGGCTCAAGTACTCTTGCAATGTAATATTTATGCTACTACGAATACATTTACTGCATTAATACCTTTCCGGCCTTGTTGAGTTTCAAAAGTAACTTTGTCACCTTCGCGGATTTCAACATTGAGACCACTTACATGGACGAAAATTTCTTGACCATTAGCGTCATCAACAATAAAGCCGAAACCTTTTGTTTCATTGAAGAACTTAACCGTTCCTTTTTGCATTGTAATAAATTTAAAAAATTGAAAAATAATATAGTTTTGAGCCTATAGAAAGAAAACTAAAAACCAAGTTAATGCAACATAAAAAAACTAAAGAAATTGGACTTTTTGCAGGATTGCAAACGTCAAAATGACTAAAGAAATAATGGATGAGGCAAATAATCGGTACTTCACTTTATCGCAAAAGCACAAAACTGGCACAAAGATAATGTAATTAATCAATATCGCAAGGTTTTTTTGTTTTATTGGAGTTTTTGAACCATACTCCGTTTGTAAATACGATTTAAATCAACAATTCAAATTCAACAAGACGATTGATCCAGGATACCCAAATATAATCTTAAGGAAAGATCAAAGTTTTTCCAATACCTCCATTACGGCCAATTTGTATTGCCGTCCTACAGGTATGGTATGGCCGCCGGCGTTTATTTCGGTGAGGGAATATGCCGAAATATGTGGAATAGCGACTAAAAAAGAGCGGTGCACGCGCACAAACTGATGCTCTTTTAACATGATCTCCAGCGAAGAAAGAGGGTATTTAGTCATAATGGAATCGCCATTAGAAGTATAAATACGCACATATTCGCGGAGGCTCTCTACCATCACAATTTCATCGAGCCATACCCGCACCATTTTTTTATTGACATTAAAAAAGTAAAATTTCCGACCCTTGTGCGCATGGCTTGCTGGTACATCGGGTCGTTTAATTTTGTTAATTGCCTGAAAAAAACGCTCAAATGGAATAGGTTTGAGCAAATAATCGGTAACATTTAACTCAAACCCTTCAATAGCATACTCGTGGTATGCTGTTGTAACGATGGTTTGCGGCGGATTATTCAAAGACCTAAAAAAATCAAGTCCTTTAAGCCCGGGCAAATGGATGTCCAAAAAAAGAATATCCACCAATTGGGTCTGCATCGCTTCTGCCGCTTGTAGTGCATTGGAACAACGACCCACATAATGCATCCATGGGACAAATTGAATATACTCTTCCAATACCTGCGCAGCAAGCGGTTCATCTTCTACAATCAAACAATTTAAGGTAATCATGGATAGGTAATTTTTAATTGAGCAGTATAGGCGTTTTCTGTTTCGCTGGTGGTCAGTGTGCCGTTATTGGGATAAATGAGTTCCAGTTGTCGGCGTATATTTTGCAAGCCTATCCCTTTTTGGGCAGTATTGGACGGTTCTGCTGCTTTTGAATTTTCGACGACCATATTTAGTACTTTGTTTTTTAATTGGATACGCACATTTACCCAGGCTTCGTCGAGGAGTTCGCTGGCACCATGTTTAAATGCATTTTCCACCAAAGGCAACATGAGCAAAGGCGTAACGGGTTGTTGCATATCATCAATATCCGTATCAAACTGAACAATGAGCCGATCTTCATCAAAACGCAGTTTTTCTAATGCCATATATTGCTCCAAATGGCCAATTTCTTGTTCTATCTTGACTGTTTTTGCAGTAGAATCGTAGAGCAAATAACGGAGCAAATTGGCTAATTGTAATGCAACTGGCGCTGTTTTATCCGATTTTACCCGTGCTAACGCATAAAGGTTATTGATGGTATTGAACAGAAAATGCGGATTTAATTGGTTTTTCAAAGCCCGCAATTCTGCGTCTAGTTTTTCCGAACGCAATGCAGATTCGCGCCTTAAAAAATCTTGCTGGCGGAAATACAAGCGAATAGTGAGTGCCGCTCCGGCGGCCAATGCCGAATCAAAAGTATCGGTGACCAAACGTAAACTAAAAAAGTGAAAAGGCGAAGTCGGAAACCAAACCGGACCGATATATACCATTTTTATACAGCGAACAATCAGCCCACCTAGCATAACTGCTCCGGCAATACCCGCAAAGGCTTTCCAAAACGGCCTAAGGCGATCGAAACACCAAAAGGACAAATAGGTTGCCAGCATCCTAGCGGGCATTTGAACGGCTTCACAAATGGCGAATTTCTTCCAACTTCCTTCAAAATTGCCATAAGTAAACATAAAAACAAACCAATAGGCCAGCCAAAATCCGGCATGTAATAACCACCTGTTTTTCATGCTGCAAAGTTCTGATAATAATTTCCTTTAAATTTGGTTTTGTGTCCGCCGTTATTGACTGTTTATCGCCCGTTTTGCAATACCTCTATCCAGCCTTTCAATGTGCTGAACTCGAATGATACACCATCTAAGGTGGGTATATACACCCTACAGATATAAAAATAGGTGCCATCGGCCACGGTTTTGCCGTCGGATTGAATGCCTTTCCATTGGATAGCAGGGTCTGTTGTTTCAAATACCAAATTGCCCCAACGGTTAAATATCTGCATATCTACGCGATCGACAAACCGCCAGCCGGGGAATGGCTCAAACACATCATTACTGCCGTCACCATTGGGCGTAAAAGCATTGGGCAACTCGTAAAATGCACAATTGACCACACAAATACTATCCGTTTTGGGGCTTTCGTTGCCCGTACCATCGAATGCGGTAACGACATAACAACCAGCTAAAGAACCTGCTCGTTCGTGGGTATAACTGAGTGTATTTTTGTCGTTGATGGTTTGTAGCAGCGTAAATGGTGCATTACTATTTGGCGTAAACCATATTTTGTAACCGACCAGATCACTATTATCGGAACATTCGTCGGAGGGATTAGTCCATGTAAGCACATTTTCGTACGGTGGATCGGGCGCAATTACAACATCGCCCAAGGTGCAGCGGTTGGTAATCGTCAATTTTGGCGCGCATGGCGGCACTGTGTCAATAGGCACACCACATTCTTCTTCACTCCAATTGAATAGCGGCGATAAAATACCTGCCACGCCATAACTACCCACACTTCTTATTTTATAACAGTATGTTTGACCATTGGTCAAATTCCGGTCTTCGTAACGTGCCGCAGGTGTTTTGGCAATTAAATCGAAGGTATTGGTCGCATCATTCAACCGATATACCTCGTATTCGTAATTGCCCCACGGCACGTTTTCCTGCCAAGTTAGTATCGTTTTTTTATCCGTAGCCGCTACATTTAAAAATACGGTTGACGCTGCGAGGGTAGAACCTAATGGTATTGCGTTACCATTGACATAAAAGGCTACCTGATAATGAAATGGCCCATCGGCTGTATTGAGACCAGTATCGGTAAAACAGGTATCATTGGCCAAATAAAAAGACGGTGCTGTAAAAGATGCACCGGGTATTTCAGTAGTGCCGCCCGAAAAACCATTGCCGCGTAATACTTGGTATCGGTATGGCCCCGGGTTGAGTATGGTATCGAGATCGGGAGCGAGTGGTTTCGACCAGCAGACTTTTACGTTTCCGGCAGTATTGGAGGTTGTTTCCACGGAGGCATTGGTAATTACTGGTATTTGGCGGGGTAACTGTACACATACTTCCGGCGAGGCTAAGCCTTCTACAATATTGTACGGCGAACCACCGGATGTAGAACGGGCAAATTTGGCCAATACCCTATAACAATAGGTGCGTCCGGGCTGCACATTGGAATCTTTAAAATAATAACGCCCATCTTTTACGGTTCTAGTCACAAAAATCAATTCCGTATAACCTTTACCCGCCAAACCGGGCGCACAAGTATCGGGAACAAAAGGGTTACTGCCTTCGCGCCGCCACACCGAAAACCCATAAAAGTAATTATTATCAGTCACCTCACAAAAATAAGGCTTGGCCCACGTAATTTCTACTTCCCCACTGCCATTATTGGCCTGTACATCCTCGGGAGCAGGGCCTACTACTTTGATACTGACACTTTTAAGATCCGACAACTTGGGAACAGAAGGACTAATCGTATCTGTGGCCTTAAACACCACGACATACGGTTGATTAGAAATATGCTCGCAATCTGTAATCCACTTAAAATTACCCTCTAAAACGGGATCTTTCCAGCCCATTGGCACAGTAAAAGTAGCGGGACTATAAGGCGAACTCAATGGCCCACCTAGTGCAGTTAGCATCACTTGATCCGCGGTATCTATATCATCGGCCGATACTTTAAAGGCTACGGTTTGGCCTGCCACCACACAAAATTCATCCATAGTAGTTACTACCGGAGGATTATTATCGCAATTGGATACAAAAATCTGCATATCGCGAATGGTGGAATCAATCGGGATACCTTTCCGCCACGAAATGACATAAAAGGCAATATTATAATCGCCAGCCACTTGTGGAGTCAGCCATACCAAATCACCGGTAACAGGATTGAGTTGGAGAATATTATTCGGGCCTGGAATCACTTGATTGGGAAAACTATAATTGGGTACTTGCTCATTAACAAACTGCAATGGAACGATCAATTGATAAGAAATACTATCGCCATCGGGGTCAAAAGCATTGGGATTATGCCTAAATGGCTTACCCACGCAGGCCCGATCAATGGGCGGTTGTAGCAAATAAGGGGTGGTATTCATTACGCCAAACTGCACACTTTGAAACGTAAAACTGGTTTCAATATGAAACGGCACCAAATCGGAAGCGGGCGGATTTACGTTAATAATCCCTGCAATTCGGTTCAAATCGGTCATTGAAACCACATAAGTTGCTTGTCCCGCATAAGTATGGATAGCGATATAGGTATTGTATTTTACATCGTTGGGTTGGGGTACACCATCGCCATTGGAGCGAAGAACGACTTCGCAGGGGGTGCCGTCTCCCCAACAAATATCGAGCGAATCGCGATCCACACTCGAACTACTTGTTTTTGTCCAAGTAATAATAGTGGCGCGAATGGTTAATGGACCAATCTGTTCAATATGGATTTCACCAGCACGGTTGTGCGTTGCCCAAAGAGAAATGGGCAAAAAAGCCAATAAAATGGCCAAATATTTGAGTTTGGGGCAGCGTGTAGTGTTCGGAAGCATAGCCTGTTTTTAGTATTGAAATACGTGAGATATGAGTGGGCTACGGTGTTATTTTACACTTTGATTAAGTAAGTGAAAAACATAACACCGTTCCTTAGGGATACAAAGATAGGATAATTTCTTGTTGAATCCATATTTTAGAAATGAGATTTTGATAGACAACTTTTTTTATTGTTCCACCTTACAAGATGGAACGGCCAACTTACTTTTTTCATTGTCTTTTGCACCTTATTTTTAAAGCAAATTTTTATGAAAAAAGTACTTTGGATTATCGTTGTTATATTGGCTATATTCGTTAGCCTCTTACCACTCACTTATCTGATCAAAGATGCGCAACAGGGCTTTTTTGAACTTAAAGATGCGGCTGTCTTGAAAAATATTTTTTGGCAAACGGGCTTTTACACTCATATTTTTTCGGGAGGAATAGCCCTGATGGTCGGGTGGGTTCAGTTCAGTAAAAAACGCATCATAAACAATATTAAATGGCATAGGAGCATTGGGAAATTATATATTTTAACAGCCCTAATTTGTGGATTAACCGGCATCTATGTTGGGTATTATTCAAATGGTGGATTACTGGCCGATCTAGGATTTATGAGTATTGGCGTTATCTATTTTTATACCACTTTAAAAGCCTATTTATTTATAAAAAACAAGCAAATTGTACAGCATCAAAGGATGATGACTTTTAGTTATGCTGCTTGTTTGGCAGCGATAACATTGAGACTTTATATGCCTTTTTTGACGTACTATTTGGGTGATTATTACCAGGCATATACCATTGCCGCGTGGCTCAGTTGGGTGCCTAATTTACTTATTGCATCGCTTTTTTCACAAAATGCACTTAGATTTTAACGATTAATTGTGTCCAAATACTTAGCCCCCTTTTTTTCGCCCCACTTTGCTGCTTTCTGTTTCCGCAGGCATACTGGCTTCCAGCTCCCAATTGGCGCGCAAAGGCTCTAGTTTTTTGGTAAAAATAAGTTCTGGTTGGCGGTGATCGAAATAACTGCCCGTGTCCCACAAGCCATTCGCATTGAGGTCTTCTATGAGTTTGAGCGAATAGGTAGCGGCGGGCATATCCTTGAACACTAATTTAGTACTGGCTTCGGTGGCTGTAAATTTGCGCTCCAGTTCCTTCGCATTCCCATTCATAATTTCGAGGATATAAGCAGTCCCCGGTTTTACTTTTTCAACGGTAAGGCTGAGTATGCCCAATTGTTTATCAGTCAAAATACTAATTTCGTACAAGATCGTATCCACATTAGACAAGCCATAAAAATCGGTGATAGCACCGGGCAGCAGCGTCATTTTGAGTGTTGTGCCAGGTTTCCATGCACCGTTGAGTACCAATCCCCTCGGGCTAGTGGAATCGGGTACTAACGTAAAATTTCGGAAAGGAAGGGTATCCAATTTGGCCACCCATTTAGCCGTATCCAAGGCGGTAATCGGGTAGTTGAATTTGAGTGTAGCCAATCGCCCGGGTACCAACGCAATAGCCTTTGCCGGTAATTGGGTAGGAACTGGCGGCGGCGTAGGTTTGCCGCCACGTCCTCCTCTTCCACCGCCGCCGCCGCCGCTTTCTGCATACGGGCGTAAGCGGTGCCTTTGTGCAAACTCCTTTCTTTTAAAAGATTTGACTTGTACCGTCGTATTAGTATCCACCACATTCAACGACCACGCAATGGTTGTGGTATCCAATGGAAAATCGTACCAAACCAATGTGGTATCCTTGCTGGTTTCGATCAATGTTTTAACCCCTGCTGCGGTAGCATTTTCGGAAAAAATAATCGCCGCATCCTTGGGGGCTATATCCGTCCAACCAATTTTGACTACCCCAAAACCCTGTGCATTTTTGTCTGTTATTCTGGCGCGACCTTGATTTTTAAAGATTTTGAGGGGCAGAAATAAACGATTAATCGAATCGCTCAAAGTAATCAACGAATCGGGGAAGCCAATCCGCTCACTGCCCGGAGTCCATTTCAAGTCGGGTGTTTGTCCCTCATCAATGGCGACTACTTTAAAAACACCTGGCTTTACGTTTTTGATACTGTAATTGCCACTCTTTTCTGTTCGGGCAAAATAGTAAGGCTTTTCCTTCAAAATGACGCTATCTTTTGTGATATCGTAGAGCATTACCGTCACATTTTCGACAGATTCTCCCGTAATGGCATCATTGATAATGCCTTCTACTTTCAGACTATCAATAGCTGTTCCTGTAGAAAAGACATACCGTAAATCCTTGGCTGGGTTGCTCTCGTGGAGGTCGCGCACTGCCGATCCAAAATTGATGGTATAAGTGGTATTGGGCCTAAAGGCTGCTTTTTCACCAAAATCGACGATCACACTTTTCTTTTTTAGTGTAAAGCTAGGTTTTGGATCCAATGGCGGCGATATAAGGATTTCCTTCACCACGTCTTTAAGTACTACCCATTCGTTGAATGCCAATTCGATTTTGCGTTTATCAAATTGGGTAACATAATTGGGCGTACTGTTTAAAGTATCCAACATAGGTGGTATGGTATCTTTTATACCACCTGTCAAAGTCCCTTGACGTGCGCAAGAAGCAAAAAGTACGCTCATCAAAAGCGTATAAAATAAATTTTTCATGGTTGACATTAGGAACGATGAAATAATAACTTCCCTCTTTTGGCTGGTTCCTTAGCCGCAAAGATAGCGTGAATGATCTGATTAATGTGATTTTACACACCACTTCCATTTTTTCACGTACCTTTGCGCCGCAAAAAACGTAATTATGTTTCCAAAATACGATGTGATTGTAGTCGGTGCCGGACATGCCGGATGTGAAGCGGCAGTAGGTGCGGCCAATTTGGGTTGTAAAGTGCTGCTGGCCACGATGAATATGCAGACGATTGCCCAAATGAGTTGTAATCCTGCCATGGGCGGTGTTGCAAAAGGCCAAATTGTGCGCGAAATAGACGCACTTTGTGGTTATTCGGGTATCGTTACCGACCATACGATGGTGCAATTCCGGATGCTCAACCGCTCCAAAGGCCCTGCTATGTGGAGTCCGCGCGCACAAAGCGACCGCAATCAATTTGCCCGAAAATGGCGGCAAATGCTGGAAGCGCACCCCAATGTCGATTTTTGGCAGGACATGGTAAAGGGGCTGATCGTAAAAGATGGCCGCGTTTGCGGTATCCATACGGGCATGGGACTTGAAATAGAGGCCAGCGCAGTCGTATTGACCAATGGTACTTTTTTGAATGGTATTATTCATATCGGTGAAAAACAACTCGGTGGCGGACGTGCGGGCGAATCCGCGTCTAAGGGCATTACAGAGCAATTGGTAGAATTGGGTTTTGAAGCCGGACGTATGAAAACGGGTACTCCACCTCGTTTGGATGGCCGTTCTATCGACTATTCCAAATGCGAAATACAACCGGGCGACGAGCCGGCTGGCAAATTTTCCTACACGGATACGCCGCTACTCACCGACCAAATGCCCTGCTATATTACCCATACCAACCAAAAAGTACACGATACGCTTCGTACTGGTTTTGACAAATCGCCCATGTTCAATGGCCGTATTCAAGGACTTGGGCCGCGTTATTGCCCAAGTATTGAAGATAAAATTGACCGTTTTGCAGAAAAAACCGCCCATCAATTGTTTATTGAACCGGAAGGCCGCGATACCTGCGAAATTTATGTCAACGGATTCTCCTCTTCGCTCCCCGAAGATGTACAATACAAGGCATTGACACAAGTCCCCGGACTCGAAAACTGTAAAATGTTTCGTCCAGGTTATGCCATCGAATACGATTATTTCCCGCCTACCCAGTTGAAAACTTCGCTGGAAACGCATTTGGTTAAAAACTTGTTTTTCGCGGGCCAAATCAACGGCACCACGGGTTACGAAGAAGCAGGTTGTCAAGGGCTTATGGCTGGTATCAACGCTGCATTGGCGGTTAAAGAGCAGGCACCATTGGTGCTGAGCCGCGCCGATGCCTATATCGGTGTCCTCATCGACGATCTGGTGAACAAGGGCACCGAAGAGCCTTATCGGATGTTTACGAGTCGCGCCGAATACCGTATCCTGCTCCGCCAAGACAATGCCGATCTGCGTCTTACGCCGATCGCACACCAACTTGGATTTATGGGTGCGGAAGAACGTATGGTACGTGTAAACGCCAAAAACCGTGCGGCAACAGAGATCGATGCATTTTTCAGAAACGCATCGGTATTACCCGAAGAGATCAATGGTTATTTGGAGGCGATGAGTTCTGCGCCAACAGTACTAAAAACCAAACTCCACAATATCATTTTGCGCCCACAAACCGATATTAACGGTATGGCTAATGCGCTCCCCGAACTGCAATCGTTCCTTTCGCCCTACGATCAGGAATTTATTGAAATGGCCGAAATCAATATGAAATACAACGGCTATATCCAAAAAGAGCGCGAAATGGTGGAGAAAATGACCCGTTTGGAAAACCTCCACCTCAATGATGCCACAGATTACACCACTATAACGGCCTTGAGCATGGAAGCGCGGCTCAAACTCAATAAATTACGCCCTCGTACAATTGGGCAAGCCAGCCGTATTTCGGGCATTAGCCCTTCGGATGTGAGTGTTTTGCTGGTTCATTTGGGGCGGTAGGATGTAATCGTGAAATTTTTTATTCAAGTCAAACAGATACAGGGTTTTCTTATAAAAGGTGTAGCGCACCGTAATCTTTGTAGCAATGATGATATAGATACGTTTTGAAGGTGCAGCGCGTAATAGGCTAGCGAAAACCCATCACTGCATCACCAAAGAGGTCATTTCCCCACGACTATCCAGCCCATACAGCAGTCCTTTGTCAATGAATAGGGTTTTCATAAAACCCTGGCGTATATTTTCTTCGTGAAAGAGATCGATACAAATCACTTTACCGCGATAGAGTGCCAATACATCCGAAACGAGTGTATGTCCTAGAATCAAACGGGTTGCCTTAAATTTGTCCAAAGCCAACGTTACGTCATCCTTATCTGCTTTATTACGTGCCATTTCGCGGTACCAAAAAATGCCTAATTTATCATCAAAGATTAGGGCAGCATCGGGGTCGGTGATGGTTTTAACCGATTTGCCATACCAGCGGCGGGCAAGGCGATTCACCGTTTCCATATCTAAGCGGCTATTGGTCACCGCAGGGCTGATACCACCGTGGCAAAACAGATAATCACCGATTTGTTCCATCGCATTTTTGGAGCGCAACCAAAGCCCCAGTTCGGTATTGGCCGTAAACCACTCTTTATACTCCTCGTTGATTAGTTCGGCATTGGCAAAATATTTATTGCGGACATAACGGGTATCATTGGCCATATTCATTACCTCGTGGTTGCCGAGTATAAAATGCACGACACCACCATCCAATGCGGCTTCTTTTTCCAATTTGTAGATCAACCATAAGCACTCTGTTACATTGACACCACGGTCGAAAAAATCGCCGATCAGTACCAAATGCCCTTTCCCAAAAGTCCAGTTGAACTTATCATCCATCACTTTTGCGCCCAGTAACATGGTTTTTAAAGCCAAAAAATTGCCTTCAATATCAGAAAGTACCAAAATCTGCTGCATCGTAGCCGGATACACTGCGGGTGCCAACACAATACTGTCCAGCAAACTAAAGGAAAACGCATCTCCTGTCTCGGGGATATTGCACGTAAGCAATATATCGGACTTGTCCTTATAAACAGATTTGCGCCCTACCGGAATTGTATCCTCTATAACAACCGATTTTACTACAATTTTTCCGCCTTTATAAAAAACGTGTGGCCCGTCCACACCAGCCTTGCTATAGTCGGTGGGACTAGGATCGTGGTTGGCCTTTAGCACAAGGGCAAAAAAAGCGCAACATAATATGGTGAGTACTTGTTTTTTCTTCCCGTTCATAACTTTATTTAGACTCCATTTTTGGTAAATAGTACAATTGTTCTACTTACTTTAACATCAAATCAATAATTTTAACTTTTGGGCTGTTCAGCATATACGCTGGCAACGCTTGGTCATCATGGCTTTTGAACGCACTCAATTGATAACCATGGCTATACAAACTGTCAATTTGCTTTTCCGAGGGACACCAATGGTACGCATTGTTGGGCTGCCAAAAACGCAGTTCCGTATCTTCAAAATTTTTACAATTCAAAATAACCTCATCGGGTGTGACATATTGGTGCAACAACTGATAAATCCGCGTATTTTCGATCTCTTTATTCCGCTCCACATTATCGGGTTGTCGTGCCAATGCTATTTTATCGGGTTTAAAACTATAACCCATGAGCAGTAAAAGCAGTAAAAAAGAGAGCGTAAACTTTACTGGCGCGTAATAACTAGGCAGCCAATTGGTCAGTATTTCAAATATCTTATAGGCTGCAATAGCGATCCAAATAAATCCTATGCCCGCTACCGGAAAGGTAAGGCCGGGCATTTTTGTTCCTACAAAATACGAAAAAAAGACATAAACTACGGTAAACATAGCAGCCATTGCGCCACTCAACTTACGATTTGTAGGCAGTTGCCACGAAACGATAAAACCAATGTACATCAGCAGCAAAAAATATTCACCGCTATAAGCGATGCCCATAAACAAGGCATGTGTCCATTGGTCACCCGGATGCCCCAAATCCTCAAAAATATGCTTTACATTGTGTGCATAAGATGCGGCACTTTCTGCTGGGAATGCTGTACGGATATACCATTGCCAAGGTAAAAAGACGATAGCGCAGATAATAGCCCCCCATAATAGATCCAACCAAGCCCTGCCTTTTGTTCTGTTTCGGGCATCCAGCAATAACCAAATACCCCAGCCTCCAAATACCAACAGCCCTGTCAGCCATTTGGTGAGTACTGCGCAACCAGCAAAAATACCTACCCAAATGGCCCATTTACGCTGCTCCGTAGAAGTATATCGACTGAATGCCCAAATACTAGCCATCACATAGCCACCCATCATGGTATCATTGTGGTCCAATGCCATAGCACCTGCCGCCAATTCCAAGTTATAATACCCCACCGCAAAGAGCAATGCGGCCACATAAGCAATTTTGATTTGATTGGTCCATATTTTGGCGGTATCATAGAGGGTAAATACCATAAATGTACCCATCAACACATTCGGCAAACGGAGGGCAAAGGTATTGACACCAAAGAGTTTCATGGAAAGTGCCATTTGCCATAGGAATAGCGGCTGTTTGTGTACCCAAATATAATTACAACACCATTCATTTACATCGTAGGGCAATATCGCGTCTAGCCTTATCATGGGCTGGAAAGGATATTGCATCATATTTTTGGCCACCACAGCATGAAAACGCTCGTCCCAATCGTGTAAAAAAGGATCTAATTGGATCATCACCACCCGAACCATCGCCGATGCCAATAAAAGCAGCCAAAGGGCGTACTTATCCTGCCCACTATAAAAAAAATAGAGCGAGGGCAGGAATAACAATAGCAAATAGAGTAGATTGGTAAAGGTTATTTCCATGATATAAAAGGGTTAGGAACAGCAAGGCAACAAATGAGGTATTGGCCTTGCTGTTCCTTTAGCCATACTATCCTTCAAAGTGGAAGGACAGGGTAAATGCTCTACTCAATATCTTATCCAATACCCTGCTTTGTCCAAGGTTATTGTTGAAAATCAGTACATTATTGAGCCCTTGCGATATTTTCAACTCTGGAGAGAAAATAAAATAAGGGAAGAAAAACTGAATACCAGCACCGTATTCAAACTGAAAATCGGTGGGAGAAATGCTGATCAAACCAGGGGCTTGGCGTGAACGAGAATCGCTGGCCACATCAAAAGTGTATTTGACACCACTAATCACAAAGAGGCGAAAATCGTGATAGGGTGCTGATTTGTACCGCACCTGAAATGGCATTTCTACCAATACAGACGAAATTTTGCGGTTGAGCACTCTTGCTTGAGTGTTAGCGCGGGTGTAGCGCAGGTTGCGTTCGGCAAACGACAATGTAGGCAAAAAGCGTACATCAAAATAATCGCCTATGCGCAAATTGGATACAATACCAATATTAAAACCAGGTCCACTCACCGATTCTACCCTAGAAAATGAGTCGCTACGGATAAAGTTTTTGGATTTAAAGACGCGGTAATCACCTTGGTTATAACCCAAAGTGATGCCAAAATAGTACTGTTTCGCCTGAAAATCATGGAAATTAAAATTGCCTTGATTAAATTGGGCCTGTACAGCGGTTTGGGACAACAGCGCCATTGCAAAAAGCAAAAAGCAGTTGTTTATTTTTTTATTGCGGAGTAAATAGAACATATTCCAAGTGTTAGTCGCTTGCATTGCGCTTGGTGAAAACCAGTTTTTGATAAAATAGAAATAAAGTCATCGCCTTCGGGAAATACCTGCACACTTTCGAAGAGGTAAGTATAGGCCCGAACATCGCGACTGGTTAAACGTCCAATAAAGGGTAAAACGTATCTGAAATACGCATTGTATAGCTGTTTGAACGGAAAAACATTAGGTTTGGAGAATTCTAGCACCACAATACGGCCATTTGGGCGCAGTACACGTGCCATTTCGGAGAGTCCTTTTTCCAAGTTTTCAAAATTGCGCACTCCAAAAGCAACCGTAACAGCATCAAAGGATTGATCGGCAAAACGTAAATTTTCGCTATCTCCAGTTTCCAAATCAATCACCCCGTTCAAGTTTTGGTCTTTAATTTTTACTCGACCAAAATCCAACATTTGATTGGCGATATCAATGCCAATAATATGCTTGGGTTGCAGCATTTTTGCGGCCATAATGGCCACATCGGCAGTGCCAGTGGCTACATCCAGTATTTCTTGTGGTTGATCTGCCTTCAGGTAGCCTAAGGCTTTTTTGCGCCATGAAACATCAATACCCAACGATAACACGCGATTGAGCAGATCGTATTTAGGGGCAATTTTGTCGAACATTTGTTCTACTTGCGCCTTTTTGCCCGTGGCGGAATCGTTGTATGGTGTTACTGACATGCTGATGATTTTAAATTGTAACTTAAATTTCTACATTTTCAACCACTTCCAACCCATATCCAATCAAACCCATCCTTCGGCGTGGGTGGTTGGTCAATAGTCTAATTTTGGAAATACCTAAATCGCGCAGGATTTGTGCACCAACACCAAAATCTTTTTTACCAATGGGTGAGTTAAGGTCAAATTTATCTAAAGCATCCTGCTCGCGGAGGTTTTTGTAATGGTTTATTTTGGCCAAAAGCGTATTACTTTTATCATTTTGGCGCAAATAAACAAAAGCACCTTTCCCTGCATCTTGTATCATTTGGAGCGATTTGGCAATTTGCATATTGTAATCGGCCAATATTGTGCCCAATATATCCCCTGTTTCGGAAGAAGAGTGGACACGTACCAAAACGGGTTCGTCTTCGGCCCATTCACCTTTTTTCAAGACCAAATGATTATCACCTGACGTAGAATCGACAAAAGCAGTTGCCTCAAACTCGCCAAAGATGGTCTGCATTAAAGTGGAGCATTCGCGGCGTACCATGCGCTCTGTACGCATACGATAGGCCACCAAGTCATCAATCGAAATGATCTTTACTTGGTGCTCTTTGGCTATTTCCAACAATTCTGGCAGACGCGCCATAGTGCCATCGGCATTCAGTATTTCGACCAGTACACCCATCGGGTACAGCCCTGCCAAACGCGCCAAGTCCACAGCGGCCTCGGTATGGCCAGTCCGGCGCAATACCCCTCCATTTTTAGCACGAAGGGGAAAAATATGCCCCGGTCGCGCAAAATCAGCAGGTTTTGAAGCAGGATTGGTGAGCCACTTTATGCCTGTGGAGCGGTCATAAGCACTAATACCAGTGCTGCATCCATGCCCGATGAGGTCAATAGAAACCGTAAATGCAGTTTCGTGCAACGCGGTATTAGAATTGACCATGAGCGGCAAGCCCATTTCTTCTGCACGGCGCTCTTCCATGGGCGTGCAGATAAGGCCGCGCCCGTGTGTGGCCATAAAATTGATGGTTTCGGGGGTAATTGTTTCGGCAGCACAAATAAAATCACCTTCGTTTTCGCGGTCTTCATCGTCCACCACAATGATTACTTTTCCCTGACGCAAATCGGCTAAAGCCTCTTCAATAGTATTTAGTTGAATATCTGACATTTTTGTATTATTCGAAAAAGGAGCGCAAAGGTAACAAGAATAATAGGCATTGGGTTGGCTCAATCGCGTATTATTCGTATTTTAGTACTTATTTAGAAAAAAAGGCTAGAGAATGGTATTAGAGCATGTACCTTTGCACCCTTTAAATTAAGCCGCAAGGATTGAATTATCTTTGCGGGACAATACTACACATGAACACCATAGGAATACTAGGAGCAGGCGCCATGGGTGGCGGTATTGCTCAAGTTGCCGCCGCGGCAGGCCATAATGTTATCGTTTGCGATCAACTTTCGTATGCGGCCAATAAATGTGCAAAAAATATTCAAGCATCGCTCAAGCATTTGGTTGAAAAAGGCAAAATGAGCGATGCGGATGCTTATGCACTTAATAGTAGGATTAAATTTACCGACCACATGAGCGATTTTGAGCATTGCGCTATGGTAGTGGAAGCAATTGTGGAGGACATTGAGGCCAAACAAATTGCCTTCAAAAGCGTAGAAGCCATGATTGCTCCTGATTCCATTTTGGCCAGTAATACCAGCTCTTTATCTATTTCGGCCATGGGAGCCAATCTCCAACACCCTGAACGCATTATTGGTGTACACTTTTTCAATCCTGCTACTTTGATGCGTTTGGTCGAAATTATTCCAGCGTTACAGACCAATCAAGTAACGATTGATAGGGCTAAAGCATTTGTAGATAGCTGGGGCAAAACAACGGTTATTGCAAAAGATACACCCGGTTTTATTGTGAATCGAGTAGCGCGCCCTTACTATGGGGAAGCATTGCGCATCATGGAAGAAGGTATTGCCGATATTGAAACCATCGACTGGGCCATGCACGAATTGGGCGGCTTTAAAATGGGGCCATTTGAACTGATGGACTTTATTGGCAACGATATTAATTATACCGTTACGGCAACTGTTTTTGAATCATTCTATTTTGATCCGCGTTACAAACCGTCTTTTACTCAAAAACGCCTAAATGATGCGCATTTTTGGGGTCGTAAATCAGGACGAGGCTTTTACGACTACCGCGAAGGCGCACCAGCACGGAAAGCACCTACTAAAGATAAGAAGTTGGGTGAATATATCTTGAATCGAATTTTAGTCATGCTCATCAACGAAGCCGCAGAGGCATGCTACTTGCGCGTGGCTTCGCGCGATGATATTGAAACTGCTATGACTCAGGGTGTTAATTACCCCAAAGGACTGCTGTATTGGGCCGATACCATCGGGATTGAGAAAGTAGTAGGTATGTTGGATTTATTGTATGTAGAATATTTGGAAGACCGTTACCGCTGTTGCCCGTTGTTGCGAAAAATGGCAAGGGAAAAGAAGACTTTTTTTTAATGTAGGTAAATATCTACTACATTAAGCAAATTACAATTAGGAAGGGTACACTTTAAGTGTACGCAACGCTTTGTGTTCTAAAAAAAAGCGAAGCGCCTACTCTACGTCTTTGTGAACTTTGTGCACTTTTGTGGTGGAAAAAGTGTACGCTACGTTGTAGTGGAAAAGAGACTTCGAAATATAAAAAACTTAATTTACAGTGCATTTATTCAACCCCGAAAAATAATGGTAAATTTTACCCGTGAAATATTATCCAATGGCCTCAAAGTACTCGTACACGAGGATTTTTCTACGCCATTGGCAGCAGTGAATGTGGCGTTTGATGTGGGTAGCCGCGACGAAAACCCGGAAAAAACGGGATTTGCGCATTTGTTTGAGCATTTGATGTTTGCAGGTAGCAAAAACGTAAAGGATTTTGATGAACCCCTTCAAAATGCTGGTGGTGATAATAATGCCTATACCACCAACGATTATACGACTTTTTACGAATCCATTCCGGCACAAAATATTGAAACGGCACTTTGGCTCGAAAGCGACCGAATGCTATCGCTGAATATCAATAAAAAATCGTTGGAAACACAACGCCGTGTGGTGCTGGAAGAGTTCAAAGAAACCTGCCTCAACGAGCCTTATGGCGATATGTGGCACCATATTTCTGAACTAATGTACACCCAACACCCTTATCGGTGGCCTGTTATAGGACTTGTACCCGAACATATTGAAAGGGCTACTTTGGATGATGTGCGCGCCTTTTACGAACGGTGGTACACGCCTCAGAATGCTGTTTTGAGCATTTGCGGGCCTGTGCGCACGAGCGACGCACTGAAGATGGCCGAGAAATGGTTTGCTGATATTCCTTCAGGGCCAGTATTGCCGCTGCGCAATTTGCCGGAAGAACCCGTACAATTAGAGCACCGCACCAAAACCATCCGTTCCAGCAATGCCCCGGTGCCGGCAGTGTTCTTGGCTTTTCGGATGCCCAGCCGTTTGGATGCCGATTTTTATCCTGTGGATACCATTACCGATGTATTGGCTGAGGGGCGTTCGTCGCGTTTGTACCGGCATTTGCTCAAAGAAAAGCAGATGTTTTCGCAAATTGACGCGTATGTTACAGCGAATACCGATCCGGGTTTGCTGGTGATAGAAGGTCGCCCAGCAAAAGGCGTTAGCCCGGAGGAGGCTTTGGC
>JBEAVK010000339.1:0-5671 GCA_041160955.1 Bacteroidota bacterium | reverse complement strand
TTGAGGTTGACAGTACAAGGCTAATTGGAGATGATCGTGTAGTTCCTAAAAAGATGAGGCGTAACCTAAACAACTACAAGGATTGCGCAGTAATAGGAAATCCCCGACTGCGTTGTGTTGCAGCCGGGGATTTTTTTAGATGAGCACTAGTACGACTTTATTGTTTTTTATATTTCACAAAAACGACCTTTAGTTCATTCCCATGATCGGGCAAACTGGTGGGTTTACAAGCTAATTTTAAAGTAGCGTCTAAAGTATCGGGAGAACGAAACTTACCTCGTAAGTCTATTTCGCACTCGCCCCCGGCTACTTCACAACCAAATCGATAACCTCCTTTTGTAGGGGGAAGTGCGATGGCGGCAATGGAATCGCCGTCGGGCAATCGCCAATATCCTAATCCTAGATTTGCGACATCGAAGGATCCACTATAAGGAGTAAGCGTATATCCATATACTCGATTTCCTTCCACAAGACCACCATACGATGGTTGCTCGATTGTGATAGCAAAGGTGCTCATACAATACCAATCATCAAAATAGGCCACATAACTGTTCGAGTCAACGCACATTGAGTTATTGACGAGTCCAAAACCTTCGGGACACTGGCATTCTCCTTCAACGCAAGTTGTTCCTACAACTGGGCAATCAATGCAGGTGGGTACTTTTTTCTTGTCGCAGGCAGCAACAACAAAACAGATCAATAATAAAATACTAACTATATTTCTCATGGTTTTAAAAATTTAAATGTTTTGGAAACGCCGTCGGCTTGGATTTTGACTAAGTGGATATGTCCCGTAATTGCCCAAGAGGTATGCCATTCTGGAACGCCATCACCTCTATTTTTAAATCAGATTGCCTTGATATTCGAATTCAGATAATGTATCAAAATGATGAATATCTAAAAAGGCTTGCCTAGTTCTAGGAAATCCCCGACTACGTTGTGTTGCAGCCGGGGATTTTTTTTAGGTGAGTACTAGTACGACTTTATTGTTTTTTATATTTCACAAAAACGACCTTTAGTTCATTCCCTTGATCGGGCAAACTGGTGGGTTTACAAGCTAATTTTAAAGTAGCGTCTAAAGTATCGGGAGAACGAAACTTACCGTATAGGTCTATTTCACACGTACCCCCGGCTACTTCACAACCAAATATATAACTTCCTTTTGCAGGGGGGATTGAGGAGGCTACTATAGAATCGCCGTCGGGCAATCGCCAATATCCTAATGACTGGTTGCCAACGTACATGGTGGGTGTGTACGGAAAAAGGGTATATCCATATACCTGATTGCCCTCCACCTGACCACCACCCGAGGGTCGTCCGATTCCGATAGCAAAAGTTTCCATGCAATACCAATCATCAAAATAAGCTACGTAACTGCTAGTATCGGCGCACACTGAATTATTGATGAGTACAGCACCATCTGGGCACTGGCACTCCCCTTCAACGCAAGTCGTTCCTACAACTGGGCAATCAATACAGGTGGGTACTTTTTTCTTGTCGCAGGCAGCAACAACAAAACAGATCAACAATAAAATACTAACTATATTTCTCATGGTTTTAAAAATTTAAATGTTTTGGAAATGCCGTCGGCTTGAATTTGAACTAAGTGGATATGTCCCGATGTACTGGAGGGTAATTGCCCAAGTACTTAAGAACTAATTTTACTTTGCAAAGTTCTACAAAGTTAGGCTCCCAATCTGTTTATATCTCTGTTTTTCTTTACGAAAGAATCATACAATAATATTTTTTTTCTTATTTAATAGGAAAAATGCGTGCCAATTTAATTTTTTCCGATAAAATCGGAAAAACAGGAAAATACTTTACGAATAAATCGTAAGTTTTTTAATTTTTAATAAAAACTAAATTTAATATTATTTTTATTTTCAAGTATTAGGACATAAGTACTTGGTAGCAGTGCGTGACAAAATCGGGGTATGATATTTTATTTGCACAAACAATGGATTAGTGCAAAATTGTCGGGGTGACAGAAAAAGTCGCCCCGACAATAGGCCAATATTCGATAAGTACCACTTGAAGATCGTTGAATATTTGCACTCAAGTTTTGACATTATTGAGACTTTTAAGTTCGTGTGGGTACTGTATCTGGCTATTGTCGGGGCGACTTTTTCAGTCACCCCGACAATTTTGTTGAGATCTATTGTTTGCGTATATAGAATATCATACCCCGATTTTGTCACGCACTCAATTAATAGCAATGAACGCTGTACATCCATGCTTAACCGCTTCGTCAGTAGCTAAATAAGAAAGAGCAACATTTTCGGTGGCTGAATTAAAAATGTATTAACCCTTTCCATTCATGATCCTAATGAAAATTATTTTGCTATGTGATAAAAAAATCACCCACTTATAAATCCAACACACCCTATACCCGCCTACCCAATCAGCCAAAACTTGATAAAAAAAACAAGTTCTGGCTGCAAAAAGTAATTTTATCAGCCAGAACCTGTATTTTTGTCTTCAAATTGGCTGATTATGAATTTGGACACATCAATTATTGGTAGAAAAAAAGAAATACAAAAATTAGACCTTATTGTAAAAAGTAAGAAGTCTGAGTTTTTAACCGTATATGGTAGAAGGCGCGTAGGCAAGACCTTTTTGATACGCGAATACTTCAACTATACCTTCGATTTTACTATATCGGGTTTAGCAAATGCAGCAACATCGCAACAACTTTATAATTTTGATACGGCCATCGGCAAACAATCGAATCTGATATACGCTACGCCTTCGGACAATTGGCTGATGGCTTTTCAAAGGCTGATTGACCTTTTGGAAAACATCAAACACAAGGAACGAAAGGTTGTTTTCTTTGATGAATTGTCTTGGTTTGATACCCAAGCATCCGATTTTATGATGGGGCTTGAACACTTCTGGAACAGTTGGGCGAGCAATCGTAAAGATATTTTATTGATCGTTTGTGGTTCTGCCGCGTCTTGGATGATTAATGTGCTGATCAACAACAGCGGTGGTTTGCATAATCGCATTACACAAAAAATGAAGATAGAACCGTTTAATTTGCAAGAAACAGAAGAGATGTTGATCGCAAAGAACTGTGTTTTAGACCGCTATCAAATCGTTCAATTATACATGGTTTTAGGTGGTATTCCTTACTATTTAGATGCCATTCAACCCCATTTGAGTACACCACAAAATATTCAAGAGTTGCTTTTTGATAAGTCGGGTCTCTTGAAAAATGAATTTTTTAACCTTTACCGTTCCAACACTTCGTGTTGTTTTTATGCTACCCATTTAGCGTAACATGTTGAGAATAAGATTTTTATGATTTCTGGATTATTTTTTGTGTGGTTAGGGTCAAGACCCAAGGCGCACGAAAACCGTTCGACCATTGCTAAATTATGATAATACATTTTTAATTCAGCCACCGAAAAGGCTCCTCTTTCCTCTTTTGGAATTGGAAGCCAATGGGTTGCTTTAGCTACTGACAAAGCGGTTAAGGATAGATTCACATGGTTTTCAATTTTGGTTAGGTCTGTACTTTGACAATGAGTTATTCCAAGAAATTGTTTAGCGTCTCGAAAAAGAAATTCAATCTGAAAACGTATTCCGTATCGTTCTAAAATCCACTCCCATGATTTATCTATATCCGTACAGAAGTACAGTTTTCGGGTCTGTAAACTTCCATCTTCTTTGAGGTATTCAACAGCCACTAACTTAACAATTTGACCTAAGCATTTCACCCAAACTTTTGCACTACGAATCCGCTTTTCCTTATCTTCAGAAACAACGGGTAATTGGGCATCATCTACTGCATTCCACTGGATTCTATCTCCTTTTACTGCTGGGCGGCCTTGTCTCCTTTTACCTAAAACCACCTTTGGCGGATAATGAATTACTGCATTATTTTTAAAGCAACTGATCACCGTCATACCTAGTTTCATTACGGGATTTACAAATGTAGAAACGCCAAAGTAGCCATCACACGCCAAAATACCGCCAAAATGAAGTATTTTATCACTTTGCTTCAAGACTAAATCGACATAGTGAGACATGAGGTTCATTCCCTTGGCTTTTAAATCTGTACCAGAAGGTGTTAAACTTGCATCCAAATGAAATGCGGTATGATGTGCTATATCCCCTATGGCAAAACATCCAATTTCTATACCCCGTTTAGTTGCCTGTGCTTGACCTGACCACCTTCGATCAATCCCTGGTGTCTTATGCCCACTCTTAGGCATAAAACTTGGGTCAAATATTGTGACGTAATCACCAGAGCCATGCCTGTCAATCAAATCGCTGTTAAAATCACACAGATCTAATTGATGGCCATACCAATTGTGTATTGTGTTTTCATTAAACCCGCTCCACTTAGATACTTGCTTCATGTTGTGCCGTTGAGGTAAGGTGAAAAGCAACGGTATTATTGTCTGTAAAATTCTACGCTTTACTGCGCCAATCTTAATTATTTCCCCGATATTTGCGGCAAGGGAATCTCGTGTTCCTGTCATTGCGTGTATGTCTTTGTTGTGTCGTAACTTCAAACATACACGCTTTTTTTATTTTTCGTGAAAAAATCTGCCTTTGGCAGATTTTTTCACGAACCATTGCCGTTCTATCTTTCGCAAATATGAAATTTATGAAAAAATAGTGGAAGTGCTGTCCACAAAAAACGAGGGACTCCAACGAAGTGATATTGTTAAACTATCAGGCATCGGATCAGGCGGCACGCTGACTAAAGTGTTGGCCGACCTTGAAGAAAGTGGTTTTATTACGTCTTATATTTCGCTCGACAACAAACAGAAAAATATAATTTACAGATTATCAGACTATTACACCGCTTTTTATTTTAAATTTGTCAAAAATGGCCAGTATCAAGCAGAACATAGTTGGATAAATATGATCGACAACCCTACACAACGGGCGTGGCAGGGTTACGCTTTTGAGCAAATTTGTATGGATCACATTGGGCAAATAAAAAAAACGTTGGGCATTAGTGGTGTTCAGTCTATCAACGCTTCCTGGCGGGGTGGCACAACTGAAAAATCTGCCCAAGTTGATTTATTGATTGACCGTCGCGACCAAGTGATTAACGTATGTGAATGTAAATTTTCTTTGGATACGTTTACGATTGATAAAGAATATTCCGAAAAACTGCGGTCGAAAATCAATACGTTTAAGACCGTCAGTAAAACTAAAAAAGCCGTGTTTTTAACGATGATTACCACTTATGGCGTTGATAAAAATAAATACGCTAATCTTTTGGTGCAAAATGAAGTGACGATGGATGATTTGTTTGGTTAGATTAAACCCTTTCCTTCCATGATCTGCGGCATACACTTTTCTACCCGCGCCTCCCGCGATTTTGACTATTTAGGTTGTGAAAAATACCCGTTGCCAAATGATGCTTGACAATGGGTATTGTAATGTTATACGCTAGTAAATGGTTTGTTTTTGGAAACATATTTTTCCCAACTCGCTCCTACATTTTAATAACCTGCTTTGAGGCTAACACTACCCCGTTTTCTTCGTATTATAACCAATATATGCTGGGAGCGAAGGTATTTACTTATATTATGCCCGTTATTTCACCACTTTCCAAACCAACCATTGTGTTCCACATTGAGCACGACACAGGTAAATTCCCGTATGCCAGTTGCTGGTTGAAATCCTAACCATACCAGACTGGGTAGCA
>JBEAVK010000292.1:0-12983 GCA_041160955.1 Bacteroidota bacterium | reverse complement strand
TATTACCCTCGGGCAGTAGTGTACTGGTAGGGGACGCAACCTTTGAGATACCAGGCCCGCTACGCAGTTATGCCTGGCTCATGAAAGTGGATGCCAATGGCTGTATGGACGCACCTTGCGTGGTAGGTACTATTACTACTGAGGAACAGCCGCTCTACTTATCGGTGTATCCGAATCCGGCAGCCCGCAGCACGGTTATTGAGTTACCCGACAATATGGGTGCGGGATACTTGCGTATCTGTAATGCTTTGGGCGATCAGGTATATCAGGCACGTATTTCAGCAGGTACTCGGCAGTATCAGGTGGGGTTGGAAGGTTTTGTGCCGGGTATGTATTATGTGTATATTGAAACGGTAGATGGGAGGGCTTGTCGTAAGTTGATGGTGCGTTGAGGGGGCGTAAGGGGCTTTACCTCGGGCGCAAACTACAACGAAGGATACAAAAACAACCCCTCAAAATAGCCTTTTGCCTCAAAATGCTGCCAGTTTTCCTTGCTATACTGCAAGCGATCCGCAATAATATGTAACACACTACTATTCATGCCCAGTCCGCAATGGCTGCCGTGTACCTGTATATTTTGGTGCAAGTGATCCACTTCTTTTTCCATACAAGCCTTCCAAGGCACAATACCGTCTTCTTTGGAATAGATCGCCGTGGTAGGCACCGGTGCAGGAAGAGGTAAGTTGGTCAACAAATGAGGATGGAGTTCTTTTGCGGTTTTGCCGCGATTGAGTAAGGTATGCAGCCAAGCGATATTATTGGGTTTGGCAATATCCAAAAACGGCGAACCCAAAGTAATGATTTGGCGCGTCAAATTGGGGCGTTCTTTAGCGATCTGGCGGGCAAATACGCCTCCCAAACTCCATCCAATCAGGGTCACTTGCTGGTTGTGTTTTTGGTGCAATTCTTCGATGCGTTGGATCAAAAAAGGTAGGTATTCAATTTTTCCCCAATTGCGTTCAATACCCCAATCATAAGCAGTATAACCTGCTTTGTTGACAAAATTGCGCAATACTTTAGTGGAATGCTTGCTGGCCAAAAAACCGGGCAAAATTAAAACCGGATGACCATCGCCCTTGGGCGTTTTATTGTAGATCTTTTGGTAGGGATAGGAGACACCCAATTCCGTGACAGCCCTTACGGCTTCTGTCATTAACCAAAATACAGAGGGGCGTTTCATAACAAATGCGGTATTTTTCACAAAAAAACAAAATTTTTAAAAATAAATAAACAATCAAACCTAACTAAAAGTTGTTTTGAAAAATGCACTTAGCAAAGGTGAAGTAAATAAATGAACTTTTCACTTCTTGAATCAACTATTTTTTATTACCCCAAAACTGAAATCCTGCAAATCTGATAACTTGTACTATATTTGCCCTGCATTTTAGAGCATTATGGAAGAAATCAAACAGCCGCCCTCAGCAGTAGAAATGCTACTGAACGCCCCCAATTTTCAAAAAATTATTCAAAATTTGGCCACGCAACTCGGCGAAAACCCCGAAAGTGTAGCCAAAGAAGCAGAATCCTACCTCAAGGAACTGCATACGGAGCATAAACCGCTCTCTAATTCTGTTTTTGTAGAAACGATACAATACCTGCTCAGTCGCGGTTACGATAAAAATATAGATGTAAATCCCGCTGAATTAAAGCAATTGAGCAAAGTGATGCGCAAGCACCCGATTGCTTTTGTGATGACCCACAAATCTTATATCGATTCCTTGGTATTGGCCTTGGTGTTGGCGCGGCATGGACTGCCATTGCCGTATATGTTTGCGGGCATCAACCTCGATTTTTGGGGCGCAGGGCAGGTGGCGCGACAAAATGGGGTTATTTTTATCCGTCGGTCGTTCAAGGATAATTTGATCTATAAAGCCACTTTACGTTATTATATTGCGAGTTTATTGGATCAACAAGCGCATTTTATGTGGGCGATTGAGGGTACGCGCTCGCGCACGGGTAAGTTGGTATGGCCACAAATGGGCATTCTCAAATACATTGTAGAGGCCGAGCAAGATGCCAAGGACGCTGTAAAATACGTCCCGGTTTCTATCGTCTATGACTTGATTCCCGATGTGGAAGAAATGACCAAAGAAGGCCGTGGGAAGGATAAAAAACCAGAAAGTTTTACTTGGATGGTCAATTATATCCGAAAATTGGAAGGTAATTTAGGGCGTATTTCACTACGCATCGGGGAACCTACAGCACTCACAGATGTGCATAATGCGCCTATTCCCGACGAGGATGAACAAACGCCGGATATGAAAAACCCGATTTCCTCCTTTGCTTTTGAATTGTTGCATCGGGTCAATCAAATTACGCCCGTTACCACTACTTCTTTGATTTGTACGGCATTGTTGAGCAAATTTGCGCTCACCAAACGCGGTATAGAAAGCGATATTTCGGCATTGATGCAATTGATCGAAAGCCATAAAAAAGATGCTTTAGTGGATCGAGGCCGACCTATTGGGGAGAGCGTTCAGGTTGCATTGCAGTTGCTTACCAAAGCCAGCATTTTCTTGCAACAAGGCGATAGTTTGAATGCAAAATATACCATTTATCGCGAAAATTACCTGCCCGCCACTTATTACGCCAATATGGCGGTACACCAGTTGTACCACCGCGCTTTTATTGAATTGGCCTTGGCAAAAATTGCGGATTTACCTGTTAAAGACCGTTTATTGGCTTTTTGGAAGGAAATCATGTTCTTGCGCGATTTGTTCAAATTTGAATTTTTCTATTCCAAAAAACCACAGTTTACCGATGAAATTGAAGCAGATCTAGCGTTTATTGATCCCAATTGGCAAAAAAATATCTTTGGCAAAAAAATAGATATCAGGGCATTATTGGAAGATCAAAAACTCTTGGTATCGCCTGTTTTATTGTTCAATTATGTGGAAGCCTATCGTGTGGTAGCGCAAGGATTGCAAGGTTGGGATGCGACACAACCTATTGACGATCAGAAATTTATACAGTTTTGTTTGTTCCTCGGTGAAGAGATGCATTGGCAGGGTCAAATCCGTAGAATTGAAGCGGTATCGAAGCCTTTTTTGCAGAATGGTATTCGTTTGGTCAATAACCTTAAACTAACGCCATCGCTCCATGACGCTAAACTACCGGAAATAGCCGCGTTTTTAGAGCAATTGGGTGATGTGGCCGAACGTATCAATTGGTTGCAGGGCATTACCATGTCAAGGCCAGTGGAGATATCGCCAAGTGTTCCGGTGGAGCGCGATATTGTACCCGGTTCGATTACAGAAAGCATTACAAGTGAGATTATGGCGGGCGAATCTGGTGCGCATATTGGGGCATTTTTTGATTTGGACAAAACGTTGATCAAAAGTTTCTCTGCCAAGGATTTTTTCAAAACACGTATGCTAAGCGGCAAAGTGAGTTCCAAGGAATTGGTGGCGCAGTTTGCCGGTGTATTGTCTTACGCTACGGGCAACGGTAATTTTGCGAGTATGGCCGCTATTGGAGCGAAAGGCGTTACGGGTGTTAAGGAGCAGGTTTTTATAGATGTAGGCGAAGAAGTATATCAAAAGCACTTAGCGCAATCCATTTACCCAGAGGCACGCGCTTTGGTGGCTGCACATATCGCCAAAGGCCATACAGTGGCTATTGTTTCGGCGGCAACCCCTTACCAAGTGGATCCAATTGCCCGCGATTTGGGTATTGACAAGGTGAAATGTACGCGTATGGAGGTGAAAAATGGCGTTTTTACAGGTAATATCATCGAACCTGCCTGTTGGGGCGAGGGTAAGGCGATTGCGGGTAAACAGTTGGCCAATGAATACGATCTCGATCTCAATAAAAGTTATTTTTATACCGATAGTGCGGAAGATTTGCCGCTATTGGAAATAGTAGGGCATCCTACACCGCTCAACCCCGATGCCAAATTATCGGCATTGGCCTTTCAAAACGACTGGCCAGTGTATCGTTTCCACGATGAGCAACCCTCACAAGTGACCAGTTTGGTGCGTACTGGTTTGGCTGCTGGTATGTTTGTTCCCGCTATTTTAACAGGGGTGACCAAGGGAGTAAGTACCATGTCGTGGCAAGATGGTGTAGAATCCATGATGGCCGGTTTGGGCGATTTTGGGACAGCGGTGGCGGGTATCAGTATTGCGGTAAAAGGCGAAGAACACTTATGGTCACAGCGGCCAGCGGTGTTTATCCTTAACCACCAAAGCAATGCGGATTTTTTGATTGCTGCCAAATTAATCCGAAAAGGCGCGCGCGGTGTTGCCAAAAAAGAACTGCAAAAAATGCCCATAATTGGTCAAATGTTAATGGCTTCGGGGACTATTTTTTTAGATCGGACGGATAAAGATAAAGCCATTGAGGCGATGAAACCAGCCGTTGAAAGCCTAAAAACGGGTATGTCGGTCGTGATTTTTCCAGAAGGTACGCGGAGTTATGATTATACTTTGGGTCAATTTAAAAAGGGCGCGTTTCATTTGGCGATGCAAGCAGGTGTACCACTGGTGCCTATTATCCTTAAAAATGCCCACGATGCTATGCCGCGTGGTAGTAATATTTTTAAACCAACTATGGTAGAAGTGGTGGTGCTGCCGCCTATTTCTACGAGTGATTGGAAACTGGAGGATTTGGATCAAAATATAGCCGATGTGAGGGCTTTATTTTTAAAAGAACTTGGGCAATAAAAATACATTTTAACATGAAACAACTGCGCGTTGCATTACTTGGTGGCGGTTCATGGGGGACAACAGTGGCCTCATTAACCGCTCGTAATTGTCCAACTACCATTTGGGCAAGGGATACTCAAACGGTAGATGATATTAATCACAACCATCGGAACGAAAAATACCTTTGCGGTGTAACGCTCCATGAATCGCTCCGCGCATCTACTTCATTGCAAGAAGTGGTCGAAAATGCCGATGTGATTGTTATGGGTGTGCCTTCGCATAGTTTTCGGCGCGTATTGGAGGATGCCAAGCCATTTATCCGACCGTGGGTGCCTATTGTGAGCCTCACCAAGGGTTTGGAACAGGGTACTCATTTGCGCATGACGGAAGTGATAACCGCTATTCTGCCTGGTCATCCTGCGGGCGTGCTGACGGGGCCTAATTTGGCCATGGAAATACTCAAAGGCCAAGCAGCGGCAGGTGTTATCGCAATGGTGGACGAAACCATTGCACATTCGCTGCAAAATGTGTTTCGTTCGGGGCTTTTTCGCGTTTATATCAACCATGATGTGATTGGTTGCGAATTGGGTGGTGCCTTGAAAAACGTGATCGCGATTGCCGCAGGCATGGGTGATGGTGCAGGAGCGGGCGACAATACCCGTTCGGCAGTAATTACGCGCGGATTGGCAGAATTGACCCGTTTAGGCGTGGCAATGGGTGGTCATCCGGCTACTTTTTCGGGTTTGGCGGGTATGGGTGATCTTATTGCAACGTGTATCAGTCCTTTGAGCCGCAACCGTTATGTTGGGATTCAATTGGGTAAAGGCCGATCATTGGACGAAATTATCAACGAAATGTCGATGGTGGCAGAAGGGGTTAAAACGACCAAAGTCGTGATAGAATTGGCACAAAAGCATGGTGTTGAAATGCCGATTGCGCAAGAGGTATATAAGGTATTGTACGAAGGTAGTACGGTGCAAGAGGCTTTTCGGGGCTTGCTGGGGAGTAAAAGTGGGAAAGAGGCGGATCCTGGGTAGTCCCTTATTTCTTCGCCTCTTTCATTTTTTCCAAAATCCTACCCACCTTCATTGCCATCGCAAAATCGCCGTCCACGCTGAGCCTTCCTTGTATAAATGCTGTTTGGAAATCCAATTGTCCACTGGCAATTTTCATCAAATGTTCATCTTCAATCGTAAATGTAGTATCTGGGTTTTCTACTTTACCCGCCGTTGCGCTGCCCGGATACTTACTGATATCGACTACCCATTCAGCAGGTACCGCACCTTTAATATGGAACTGGAATAAACCGCTTTTGGGTTTGCCATTATCAGGCATGGATTGCAAGAACTGGTGGAGGTCTTGAAACAGTTTATCCGATGCCGGGCGTTCCTCTTTTTTTGCTTTTGTTTTTTGTTTTTTCTTGCCATGTTTCAAAATGGCGGCCTCCAATTCATTGGCTGATTCACGCAAATAACGGGTAAAATCGTCCAAATCGGGCATTGATTTTACATCGGAAATGGGACTGATTGTAATAATGCCATTATAACTTAATATAGTGATAATCAATCCCATACCATCCAAAATAGGGGCGGATCCCATCACAGCCAGCATTTTGTGGCCATTGAGGTAGAGGGGCATATTGGGACCAGGAACATTGGTGATGGCAACGTTAAATACGGGTTTGTGCAATTCCGAAATTTGGAAACGGGAGTATAAGCGCGCCGCTTGATTGGCTACCCCAAATGGTACGGCCTCTGCCATGCCAGCCAGTGTTTTTGCCCCGATTGCCCCGTGGTAAGTTTTGCCCCGCGAAGTATTTTCTTGGATGGTTTCGAGGCGTTCGATTGGGTCTTCAATATTGGTCGCTAGTTGGACTAGCATGGCCGAAAGTTGATTGTCCAAATTCTCGTCACCTGCTGCGCGGGTCGAAATGGGTACCATGGCAACCAGCGGTTGGGTGGGCAATTTCCCTTTTTCATCCAAGTAACGCCGTAATGCACCCGCACATATCGCTAATAGCACATCATTTACCGTAGAACCCATCGTTTTTTTGAGTGCAACCACTCGATCCAGCGAAAGAATGGCCGTATTCCACAAACGACGCGAAGAAATAATACCATTAATAGGTGTATTCGGAGCAGTAAACGGCGCAGTGGGTAATTGTTGGCGTTGAACACGTGTCAGAAAACCTGCTTTTAGGGTGGCTGATACGGTATTGAACATCAATTTTGGGAATTTCAAAGGTTCTTCTGCAAAACTGAGCGCACTTTTCATCACCAATGAAAGTTCGTTTGGCAATGGCTTCGGTTTGAAAGGCCGAGGGGCTGGAATATCCACTTTTTCAGGGGTCATATCGAGGAAAAGCGCGAGCAGACCGCCTGCAGCACCGCCATCTAGGGCAACATGGTGAATTTTGGAAATAATCGCCACCGATCCTGCGGGTACTTGTGGGATATTATCCAAACCTTCCACAAAGGTCATCGACCACAAGGCGCGTGATTGATCCAGCGGTTCGCTAAAATTCTGAGAGGCAATTTTGCGCAATTGTTTCCAATCGCCCGGTTTGGGCAGCGCAATATGATTAATATGTAGCGCAATATCAAAATTAGGGTCGTCCACCCAATACGGATAATCAACGCTCAGTGGTACGTACATCAATCGCTGCCTCAATTTTTGAATCATGTGGATCCTCGAATGGATAATATCGCGGAAATCTTCAAATTTTAGAGAGCCTTCAATAACAATAACTGAACCCACGTGCATGTGGCTGGTAGGTGTTTCTGCGTATAAAAAAGCAGCATCCATACCCGAAATAGGTTGAATATCTGGATTGCTGAGCAATTGAGTGATCTTTTTTTTCATAATTCTGATGGACTGATAGATGTTTGTACGGGATGCGGAATGAAAACTAGGGGCGAAGTTAGCAAAATTTAGAAATATGGAAAAATTGTTTCCGCTCCTTAATTTCTATTTTAAAGGTATCACATTCAACAGGTTTTTGTAATTTTGCATCAAACATCCACACACATGGCTACTAAAAAAGACGAAACCGCCTCATTCGTACTGCGATTTACGCAAAAAATATTCAAAAACGACCAAGGAGAACCTCAAATCCAATGGCGCGGTAATATCCGTCATGTGCAAGGTGGCGACGAAAAACGTTTCTCCGAATTTGATGAAGCCGTCGATTTTGTACAGGAAAAACTGGCCGAACTCACCATGTTACAAGTGGAAGATAAAACGCCCGAAGAACAAAAAGGTATCTTGGCCAAAAGTTACGACCTCTGGAAACGCGTAGCCGCCGAAACACCAAAAATCGTCCGCGAATCCTTAAAAGACCCTAAAAAGCAGGTAGCTCAAATACAAGAACAAATGTCGCATGTCGGCGATGCCATTAACCAAAGGATAGAGGATACGCTCGGTCAGAAACTGGAAATAGACGAATTTAGAGGGGTTTCAAAAGCCGATTTTAAAAATATGATGCACGCCATGGAAATGATGTCGAACGAAATTCAAGCACTGCACAAAAAAGTAGATACGCTTTCAAAAAAAACTAAATAGCCCCAAAACGCAATGTTGGAATTTGAAAGTCAATTGGAAGCTATCAGGGCCAAACGAGCATCTGCCTCTATCTCGGTGCAGACACTGGGCGGATTTGAAGTAAGCCTTGATAGGGTAGGGGTATCGCCCAAAGCATGGGGGCGCGACAAAACCGTCCAATTGTTTCAATATTTTGTGACGGCGCGCCACCGCAAAGCACAACACAAAGAGCAAATTATGGATCGGCTCTGGGAAGATGAGGCCGACGACCAATCATTTAAAGTGGCTTTACATGGCATTAATAAAGTGCTGGAACCTACTCGAAAAAGCCATTCCGATGCGCGTTATATCGCTCGACAAGGACATACCTACCAACTCAACCGCGCAGAAATATGGGTGGATGCCGATGCGATGGAAGATTATATTGCCTTGGGTAACCAATGTTTTGCGGAGCATCCTGCCCTTGCAAATGCCGCCTACCGCGAGGCTATAGCACTCCACAAAGGTGTTTATTTGCCCGATCGTATTTATGAGGATTGGTCTTGCGATGAACGAGAACGCCTACAAGTACTGGCATTGGGTGCTATTATTACCTTGAGCGAACTATTACTGGACGAAAACCCAATGGAAAGTGTCCGCCTTTCCCAACAAGCACTACTTATTGATGCCGCTTGGGAAGATGCTTATCGGATCCAAATGGAAGCCTGGTTGCGCAAAGGTAATCGACCCATGGCCATCAAAACCTACCAACAATGCGAAAAGGTATTGATGGAGGAAATGGGAATTGGGCCATTACCAGAAACCAAACTACTGTATAAGAAAATTACGAGTTTGTAATATTCTTTTTTTAGAAAAAAACAGACTCCCACCTTTTTGTAACTTATCTGTAACTCCACTTCCCCACCTTTGCAGCATCAAATTTAAAAATACTTAAAAAAGTAAAATAAAATGGCAAATACAGCAAAGGCAACAGCCCCCAAGACGACTAAAAAAGCAGAGAACACAACCGCTAAAAATACGAAAAAAGTAGCAACTGCTGCTAAAAACGTAAATGAGCAAGTGAAAGAAACCGCAGAAGAATTTGTGGCAGATGTAATGAACGGTGGTAAGAAAATCAACACCATGGCAACTAAGGCCGTTAAAGAAACCGCAGAAAAAATTGATTTTACGGACAGCGTAAACAAAATCAAAGCAACGGCTAAATCTGTAAACAATGAAATCAAAGCAACGGCTACTGAAGTATTGGAAGACGTAAAAGAAAATACCCAAGAAGTACGTACTGCTGCCGCAAAATTGGCAAAAAATGTAAATACGCAAATCAAAGCAACGGCTACCGAAGTAATGGCTGACGCAAAAGACAATACCAAAGAATTGCGCGCTGCGGCTACTAAATTAGCAAATAAAGTAAGCAAAGACTTGAAAGCAAATGCAGCCGATATGATCGCTGATGCAAAAGAAAACACTAAAGAATTGCGCGCAACTGCCACTAAATTGGCAAAAGAAGCAATGGAAAGCATCAACGTAACAGAGCGTTTGGCTGATTTGAAAAAAGCAGTTAAAAATACCAATAATTACGCTTTGGAAACTGCCGAAGAAATCATCGAAGGTGTAACTGTAAATGGCGAAAAATGGCAGCAAGTTACCGAAAAAGCGGTAAAAAGCGGCCTTAAATTGGCAGCCAAAAATCAAGAAATTATGTTCACCACCCTCGAGGCAGTTAAAGTTCAATTGGGCGGTAGCGCAAATCGCTTCAAGAAATTGATCGGTAAGAAATAGTAGTTGTAAGTAAGGAAGTAAATTAGTAAATAAATAGAGTTTTGGTAACATGAGTCATTCGGCATTTTTGCAGAATGGCTCATGCTTTTTTAGGAATGAGCCATTCAAATAAAGGCATAAATTTTACCCTAATGCCAACAAAACAATCCCCAATAAGATTAATCCCGAACCCATTAACCGCACTTTCATTTGCTCTTCAGCCAGCAATTTAGCGCCTAATAACACACCTATTACAATACTAAATTCGCGTATTGGTGCCACGGCATGTACAGGAGCACTTTTCATGGCATATAAAACCAGTATAAATGCCAACGGACTTACGATACTGATGACCAATATTTTGAACCAATGTCCCAACCAAATTGCCTTTACCTCAGCACGGTTTTTTAAAGCGTGCGGCATCAGCAATAAAAGCCGCATCGGGTGCGCGGTGTATTCCACAAAAATAGGCGCAATAGCCAGCACTTTTACACAATACCCGTCGTAAATGGTATAACATGAAATCAGAAAACCCGTCAAAATACCGTAATAAATACCCTTTTTCAAGCGGTCATCCCGTTGTGCCACTGAATCCCGACCCAATAGTTTACGTAGGCTAAATCCGCCAATCACCATTGCACCTGCTCCAATACAAAGCAACCCAAATATATCTTGCACACTAATTTTTTCGCCTAAAAACAAAAACGCCCCGAACCCCGAAAAAACAGGCCCCATACCACGTGCCAACGGATACACCACCGATAAATCGCCTTCCGAGTACCCTTTTTGCAATACCATAAAATAGACAGTATGCAATATCCCCGTCACAAACAAAGCGATAATATTTGGAGTATTCCAATCAAAACCATAACGCCATAAGTACCAAGCCGATACCGGGAATAATACCACCGACATAACTAAAGCCAATAACCAAATATAAAGCGACCCTCCCGGAATGGTTTTGGATAGGTAATTCCATCCGGCATGGATAAATGAAGAGAGCAGTACAATTAATAGTATAGATAATGGCATGGCGCGAAGGTACGCAATGTAATTACTTCACCGTCAGAACAATTGGGCGACTTTTTCGTCGAGGGTCATACCTGCGAGCAGGTCGCGTATGCGTGCTTCTGCGGGCAAGGCTGCGTTTTTGTAATTAGTCTGGGTAAGGTTGTTTTTTGGGTGCTGCCGCAAGATTTTGTATTGGGAAAAGAAGTAGATAAGGTAAAAAAGGAGTTGAATGATTTGGTGCTTAAAAAGATGTTCATATATTTGCGACTAATTATTTGTTTTTGTGAACTTCGGCTCTGTAGGTTTTGTGCATGAAAATCCTACTGTGACCCATAGATCTATACACAAAACCTAACAATGCTCAGTATATATGTAGATAATTTGATATTTAAGCATATAATAACCAACCGGACAATAATCAATGACAAAATACGATATTACAATAATTGGCCAATTTCATACCAATCATAATGAAGACGGCTTGTTTTCAAGCGAAATCGGCAAAAATAAACTGTTACTTGCGGTCATGGATGGCTGTTCGGCAGCAATAGAAAGCCATTTTTCATCGACATTGACTGCTAAATTGCTAAAAAGAATTGCAAAAGAAGAGGATTATTTAGCGTTTATTCAGCAAAAAGAGAAAAACACAGATGAACTGCTGAAAGATGTATTGCGCCAACTTTTTAAGGATTTGGCAGAAATGAAAAACAAAATTGGGCTGGAAAGAGAAGAACTTTTGAACACTTTAATTTTGGGCATACTCGATACAGTTGATAAAACAGCCGAAATCATCGTAATTGGAGATGGGCTAATTGCCTGTAACGGACAACTATTTGAATATGACCAAGATAATAAACCAGATTATTTAGGGTATCATTTGAACGAAAATTTTGACGATTGGTTTTCGATGCAAACACAAGTATTAAGCCTCAAAAATATTCAAGATTTAAGTGTTTCTACGGACGGAATTTTTACGTTTAAACCGTTTAATAACAAAAAATACGTACCGCTCAGTGAAGAAAAAATAATCGAAAATCTATTGTTCGATACAACGAACAATCATAATCCGAATATGCTAAAAAATAAGATACTCGAACTGGAAGAGGAATATGGATTGAAACCAAGCGATGATTTAACTATAATTCGGGTAATAGACAATCGTATCAATTAACAAGCACACACAATGAATAGAAAACGATTTATCAAAAAAATACTATACAGCGGTGCCGCCGCCGCCCTTACTGGCTTGTATAGCTGGCAAATAGAGCCTTTTTGGCTCGAATTTGTACATCAAAAGATGGCCATCAAAAACCTACCGAAAGACTTGGTGGGTAAAACCCTTATGCAAATCAGTGATTTACACGTCGGTGATCGTTTTGACCGAAAATACCTCATGGACGCGCTCGATAAAGCCAAAAAGTACCAACCAGATATTGTGGTTTATACCGGCGATTTCGTAAGTTATGAATCTGCAAAACAATTTAAGCAATTGGCGGAAGTGTTTGAGCATGTTGTTTATGGTAAGTTAGCCACAGTAGGGATATTGGGCAACCACGATTACGGCAAAAATTGGTCGGAAAGCAACGTGGCCGACAAAATTGTGCAGATACTCACCGACTCGGGTATCACCATGTTGCGCAATGAAACCCAAGAAGTGCATGGACTATATATCATTGGTATAGATGATTATTGGGGTACGAATTTTAACCCTTACAAATTGCTAAAAGACATTGACCACTCCAAAGCCAATCTTGTACTTTGCCACAATCCCGATATGGCCGATGAACCCATTTGGGGCGATTACAGTAGTTGGATACTGTCGGGACACACACATGGCGGACAGTGTAAGCCGCCGTTTTTAGACCCTCCTGTGTTGCCCGTGAAAAATAAAAATTATACCGGCGGCCAATTTGACCTGAGCGGAGGCCGTACATTGTATATCAATCGGGCACTGGGACATACATGGCAGGTGAGGTTTAATGTAAGACCGGAAATAACGGTTTTTACACTTGGAAGAGAGATGGCGACTTA
>JBEAVK010000286.1:0-3468 GCA_041160955.1 Bacteroidota bacterium | reverse complement strand
GTTTTACCTTCTTTGTCGCGCCGCTTTATCTCCTTTTTTTATTAAATAATTGCTGGATATGGATAGGGTATCTATTTTGCGGGGTCAACTGTGTGTCGTTTTTTTTGCCCTTGAATCGGGGTTGCATGCAGCACAATCGATACTAGAATGCACCCTATCTTCTGGACAAACTGCATTTGCTTTGGCAATGTACGATGATTGGGTGATACGGGAATTTTAACGAAAGATGCTGGGCTTGGCTGGGCTTGGGGTAAGTAGTTGATGATTAATGGGTTAATACATGTATTAAGGTAGGAATAGTTTGGATGAAATGTAAAAACAAATTTTTTAAAATGAATATTAATAAATTGCTCATATTCGCCATTCTTACGCTTTTAGGGTGCAATAACGTTGATAAACAACCAGATGTTTCCGTAGAAAAAAACGATACTTTGTCAGTTAAAATAAGAAGTTATATTGAAAAAAACATCAATAAATCCTTTGATTACCGTGACAAGCGAGCGTTTAAAGTAATGGATAGTGTTAAAGTTGTCGCGCTAAATTCAATAATTTATAAAGTTGATGATAGATCAACATTTGATGACGACGACTATTTTTTGATTCAAGATTGTGGAAATGAAGAAGTATATACCATAATAAATAGACATTGGCCTTCTCACAATTCTGAGACAGACAGGGCTATGCAAATTAAGATTTTAGAAACTAATGCATCGGGAAAAGACATTGAGTTGGTCAATTATGATTATTTGGGTTTAGAAACGTTTTTAAATCGTAGTAGCATATTGAAATTAAGACCTATTTCGGACATGGAATTTGATACTATAATACGTTTTATGGGCGATAACCAATTAACTAGAGTAACCAAATTAGAAGAACTTGATACATTAATAAGCAAAATTAATACGGAAGAAAATAACGCAAACGGAAAACTAGAGCATGATCATTTATTAAGTATAAAACCACTTTTGTTACAAAAAATTAAATATAAAAATGTATTCTTGTACAGGTCATATTGGAATGCAAGGTTGGAATATTTTGAAGTTTTACCTTATGTAAGTACTTCAATTTGTGGCGATATAAAAGATCGAGAAAAAGCAGCATGCGAAAAAGAGGTGTTGTACGATTACAAACATACGGTAAAAGGTGGGTTTTATAATATCAAAATTATGACAATTAGATAATAAAATTTATGAAACTAAAACTCACTTATCTACTCGCAATAATACTGCCATTCCTTTCCTGCAAAAGCCAAACACCGAGCCCTCAAAACAACACACAACAAACCGCCCTAAAAATAGTAGGTGGCGGCTGCGACGGCTGCGAACTGATGTTTGTCGATATGCCTAAAAATATAAACGCCACAGATACCAGTGCAGGATGGACTGAAAAAGGCGTAAAACTATTGGTCACAGGCAAGGTATATCAAATAGACGGCAAAACACCTGCAAAAGACGTAATTATATACTATTGGCAGACAGACCATAACGGGTATTATTCATCCAAACCTACCACCAATAAAGCCGCCCAGCGACACGGACATATTCGGGGTTGGGTAAAAACAGACCAAGAAGGCCGATATGCTATTTATACCATTCGACCCGCACCCTATCCCAATGAAACAATTCCGGCGCATATCCACACCGCTATAAAAGAACCAGATATAGACAACGAGTATTATATCGACGAGTTCGTTTTTGATGATGATCGACTATTGACTGGGGACAAACGGCGCGCACTCGAAAATCGCGGAGGAAGCGGTGTTTTGAGGTTGGTAGAGGTCAATGGACTTTTGGTTGCCGAACATAATATTGTTTTAGGCGTAAATATTCCTAATTATCCCCCCAAAACAGAGGGTTCAAGTATAAATAATTCAGGGCTTCAAATCGGTGAAGACCAACCATCGTTTATCCCATACCATGCTTGGGGGCCCGATAAAGGCACTAGAACCTGTCCTGTTTGTAAATATGGCCGCTATCATGGTATTGTATATTTTGTAGGCAATCTTCCAGATTGGGCAGATATAAAAAAGTGGTTACGGTATTTAGAAACGGAAAGCGGTAACAGAAGCAAATACCTAAAAGCCTATTTTGTTTACGGTAATGAAACCGGTTATTCCAAGCAGCAACGCCAAGCAACATTAGAAAAAATTGGGAAAGAACTCGGTTTAGTGTATGTAGCACTCACCTATGTTCCATCCATGACAGACGCGGAAAGCGAAGCAAATTTGAACAAAATTGACCCTGCTGCTAAAAATACCTTCGTTATTTATAGGCATAGAAATATCATTGATAAATACATCAACTTTTACTATCAGCGTACAACACCCGAATCCCTTTTACACCAATCCACACCAGCCAACAGGGCAGCCCGATCCACATCAATTCGGATAATAAAACCCGCATACCCCAAGGGCTAAAAAAATCGGCGATGCCAATGGGCGATACTTGAATGGGACGGAAGGGGAAGAATATTCTGGCAGGACTCAATGGCCACCAAAATGCACATCCTCTTCCGCCATTCGTGAGCATATCGAGTAATGGATGCGAAACCGTTGAAAGCACCAACAAGGCAGCAATTTTTTTAAAATCCGGTGATGTGCGACCGATACACCAAGCGATGAACAGACCAAAAAGCGTACAAAAAAACAGGGAATGTGTAAACCCACGGTGTCCCCATTGGCTTTGGTAAGGAATACCAAATCGAAACCCGATTACATCTAAATCAGGAAAAAAAGCGCAAAAACCTGCCCAAAAGAGCAGATTTTTGCGTCTATTTACCAGTTGAAAAATACTGGTGAAAAAACTTGCGGCAATAACATGACCAAATATTGAAGGCATAATGCAGCAAATGTACTGCTAATATTTTTTCCAAATCTGGTGCTTTGTTCCACTGCTGGTTTGCAGGTGAACAAAATAAATGCCTTGTGGCCAATTTTGAGTATCTATCGGCCATTGCTGCTGGTCTTCCACCGCTGAAAAACGTTGATTGGTCATCAATTGCCCTGTTGTATTATAAACACTTACGATGGCTTGTTGCGATAACGCTCCCGAGTAGGTCATCATAAATCCACTATTACCCGGGTTGGGGTACAATAGGAATTGGAATGATTCCTCCGCAACGGGCGTATCTTCCACGCTGCGCTCATCGCCGCCCGGGTCTATAAGATTAGAATTAACGCAAGGTATTCTTAACCCAGAGCACAGATAGGTGGCAGTGGTAGAAGCGACCTGTGCCGGATAATTGGCCCAGCAGAAATACAGTTTTAGTTTTTGGGTGCTACCATTGCTTACTTTTATTGGCCACCGATACGTATTTTCATTAACATATTGCACATTGGTATTAAAAGAGGGATTATTAAAGGGTATATCATTCAGGCTCGACATACCTACATTAATACCATTTGTGGGCAAACCCTCTATTAGTATTTGTTCATTGGTCGTCACATTAGTTACCTCCACTTCGTAAAAA
>JBEAVK010000276.1:0-14854 GCA_041160955.1 Bacteroidota bacterium | reverse complement strand
AAAAAACAAAACAAAAAGTTTTTTACCTTTTTTTATCGCTATTAACTACAAGTCCTTCTAAATCAATAAACTATAAACGTTATATAGCAGCAAGTCTAATTATTTCCCCTGCTTCTTCCGTTCTTCCACTACTTCAATAATCTGCTCCAATGTCTTATCCAATTGCTCCGCGCCAATCCGCTTCATCAGGATTTCGTGCTTACGATCGAGTATAAAAATTTGAGGTGTAGTTTGTACATCGTATAGTGTTTTGTACTTACTTTGAATATAAGGGTCATACATATTCATAAATAAATTATCATCAAAACCCTTTTCTTCCACACCTTTCCAGCATTCTGGGCCTTTATCGGTGACTGCTGTACATACATTAAATACTTTCACGCCTTTGCCTTGCCATTTTTTGGCAAACTCGACGAGGAGCGGTGCTGCTTTTTTACAATGGCCACAATCAGGTGCCCAAAAGAACAAAATAGTATAATCTGCATCCACATCATAAAGTGCGTGGTTTTGATTATTTCGGTCTTTTACGACAATATTTGGTGCAATTTTACCGATCAAAATTGGGTCTAATCGTCGCACATTATCACAAATTTTTTCAAGATCCTCCTTGGCCGGCCAGCTAGCGGTACAAAAATAATTTTTGCCAACATGCACATAGCAGGCATCAAAACCAACCAATTGCATTTTTGCAAAATAATTTAAAAAATGGCTAATATAGTAGCGTTTTGTCTCTTCGCTGCCCTTCATTTTATCAAAAAGCATATCCAATTGCACATTAATGGAATCGGGATGCTGGGGTGCTATTTTGCTGATATAATTATCCAATTTGCCGTGCAAAAGTGGGCTGCGCAAATAAGTACGATCGGATAAGTCGATATTATCGAAATAATGTGCACGATAGTAGTAATATTTTTTACGTTGTATTTCTTTATCGTCTGCGCCTTTAAACTCAGGTATTTCGGGATCAATTGAGCCCTTTACCACTTTAGCACCTGTAAAATTAGGGTGTTTGGCGATAAACTCTTTTTGATATTTCTTTACACGGCCATCCATGCCATTGAGTTTTGCGGTAATTTCGGTAGAATCTTTTTTTGATTTCGTACGCCCAAGTTGTGCACGCAAAGTATCTGCTTCTGGTCTTAAACCACCTAAAAACTTCAGGTAATCAAAAAAAGTTTCATTGTCGTCCGAACCTTTTACCTTCATCTTTGCCACAGGTTCTTTCGCATCTGTGATCAGAGAAAATTCCTGATCGTCGGAATTCAACATAAACTCAATGGGACGTTTATCGGGCATCATCACCAATAAATACACCCCCGGAGGAAAAAGTGTATCGGCTTTAAACACAAAATAACCATCGGCATCGGCCTGAGCTGTATCTTTTACATATTGTTTTTCACCATAGTGAAAGCCTAAAATCAAGTCTTTTTCTGGATAATTATCCAATTTCACCTTGATATTATAACCCTTTTGGGCAAAAGCAACCGTGGTTGCAAGCAGTCCTAATGCTAAAAATAATGTTCGGAGCATATTTGTTTTTTAATGTTATTTATTAAGATTCAATACATATTATCTAATGAGGCAATACTGCTTTCACCAAAATGCAATGCCATATTGTTTAAAGCATATAAAAGCAAACCCCATTCGGTATCGCTCATTCAGACGCAAAGAGCGCGCAAAGATCATTTTCGTTGCCCACAATGGGGTTAGTTTTGAAAAACATTAACTAATCGACGATAAGTTGTACTCATTAATCTTGCGATACAGGGTTCTTTCCGATATTTTAAGTTCCTCGGCTACTTCTTTGCGTTTGCCTTTAAACTTTTTCAATGCCTTTTTAATCGCTTCTTTCTCAATATCCTCCAAAGTAATGGGCGAGTCAATAATTTCGCTATCACTGATAGAATAATGATCGCCCCCTGTAGTCGTCCGTTTATTATCGATCACAATAGGCAATACCCGACTTTGATCGGTATTTGAATAGTATGGAGGTATATCGGTTTCTTGTGGTTGATAGGATCTATTGATTGATTCCTGAAAATCAATATTCCCAGGGGTTGGCAATGTGCGCAAACGCGAAAGATCAGGCATACGGAGGTTGTTGCTGCTGACCAATTCGTAGATCAATGATTTGAGGTCGTTCAAATCATTTTTCATATCGAATAGCACCTTATAAAGCAAGTCGCGCTCCTGAAAATCGTTGCTGCTATTGCTCCCACTATCGCGACGATTGCTAGGTACTGGTAAATTGCGTTGGAGCAATTGCGGCATGAGCCGCAGGAGTTCATCCGGACCAATTTCGCGTTCTTCGGAAAGTACCGATAATTGCTCCGCCACATTTTTCAATTCTCGAATATTACCCGGCCATCGGTACGATTCCAATATGGATTCCGCTTGTTTTTCCAAACGAACCGATTGAATACGGTATTTTTCAGAGAAATCGTAAGCAAATTTGCGGAAAAGCACCGGAATATCTTCCCTACGTTGCTGGAGGGCTGGTACGCGAATGGGTACTGTATTGAGTCGATAATACAAATCTTCGCGAAAACGTCCGTTACGAACGCGCTCTTCCAAGTTAACATTGGTAGCGGCAATAACACGGACATCCGTTTTTTCTACTTTTGACGAACCGACGCGAATAAACTCCCCGTTTTCCAACAAGCGCAGCAAAAAAGATTGCGTATCCAAGGGCATTTCGCCTATTTCATCCAAAAAGATCGTTCCGCCATTTACGGTCTCAAAATAGCCTTTCCGCTCGCCTATTGCACCCGTAAACGCGCCTTTTTCGTGGCCAAACAATTCGGAATTAATGGTACCTTCGGGTATCGCACCACAGTTGACGGCAATAAAATCCGAATGCTTTCGTGCCGAAAGAGAGTGAATCACCTTCGAAAACACTTCTTTACCTACCCCACTTTCACCCATGATTAACACGGTGAGATCGGTCGGTGCTACACGAATAGCCGTTTCTAATGCCGAATCTAACAATGGAGATGCGCCAATAATACCAAACCGTGCCTTAACTGATTGTAATTGTTGATTAGCCAAAAGAAAGAGGAGAATAATGTATGATGTACAATTTATTAATTTTTTACTAAAATCAATTGCTCATTCTGCCCTACCCTATTCATATCTAAAGTGAGGCTATCTGATGAAATCTTAGCAATTTTTACTACTTTTTCGATTTTATCGGCGGCAGTAGTATATAGTTTTTTACCTTCCAAACGATACGTACCGGTTTCTTTTTGTTCGCCATACGCCGCAGTGTAGGTCATAATGCCAACATCGAAGTTGAAACGTACTTCACGGGCATCGCGGCCAGAAGACTTACCCGCCACTACCCAATCAGCACCGCGCCATTCGCCATGCAAAAGAGCCGGATCAAATTCGGGTGTTTGTTTACAGGAAACCAGCAAAAAGCATATAAAAAATGTAATAATAGAAAAGCGCATTATTCTTAATAAATTGGTAATGAAATAGTTAATACATATCAACCTTTAGTCGGCTGACAATTTGTCGCAAATATAGGCATTTTGGCAGAAAACAACAGGAGTTTTAGTGTAATGTCGTGATTAATCCAAATTAATTATTTTGCGTTTGAGTTCAAAGTTTTTGCCGAGGTACACATTGCGCACCATTTCATCGGCAGCGAGTTCTTCGGCGGTGCCTGCTTTAAGGATTTTGCCTTCAAACATGAGGTATGCCCGGTCGGTAATACTCAGGGTCTCTTGCACATTATGATCGGTGATGAGGATACCGATATTTTTTACTTTTAATTTTGCAACGATATATTGAATATCCTCCACGGCAATAGGGTCGATACCCGCAAATGGCTCGTCCAAAAGGATAAATTTTGGATCAGTAGCGAGTGCTCTTGCTATTTCAGTACGGCGGCGTTCACCACCCGAGAGGGTATCACCGTTACTTTTCCGTACTTTATGCAGGTTAAACTCGTCGATCAGGCTTTCTAATTTTTCGGCCTGTACTTGTTTCGATAAAGTAGTCATTTCCAATACCGCCTTGATATTATCTTCTACGGATAATTTTCGAAACACCGATGCTTCTTGAGGAAGATAGCCAATGCCTTTTTGGGCACGTTTGTACATAGGCAGGTCTGTAATCTCTTCATTATCAAGGAATACATGGCCTTCAGTTGGCTTAATAAACCCTACTGTCATATAAAAAGAGGTCGTTTTTCCGGCACCATTTGGGCCTAGCAAACCTACAATTTCCCCTTGACTCACATCAAAGGACACGCCTTGTACAACGGTGCGTTTACCGTAAATTTTTAATAATTGCTCTGCTCTTAAAATCATTCCTTATCGTATTGGATGGGGCAAAATTACACCGAATCTAATACTTCCAAACGAATTACGGAAAGGATTAGCGTCTTGAAGCGATATTTTTATGTGCAGTATATTTTATTTTGAAATTTAGCCCTATAAATACAATAAAGAACGATAAACCATTACTCCATTGGCATCATCAATCCAGTAGTCTTCGGAGAAGACCAACATTTGTAGCACTTTCGACATTAGTCCGCTATCTTTGCGGCTCATTTATTGAAATATATGGAAATTCCACAAGAGAAAGAGGTAGTACAATCACTCCGTTTATCGCGGGTTGTTGTACCGATTATGATTGGATTGGCTGCGGTTATTTATTTGCTTTATACGCAATTTGATCTCAAGCGTTTTAACGAAATTGCATGGGATACCCGTGCTTTTTTATGGATTGGATTAGCGTTTTCATTGTTGATATTGCGCCACTTTTCTTATGCCATGCGGATGAAAGCCATTACGGGTTATGTGTTTTCTTGGCGCAAGTGTTTGGAACTGATTGTGTTATGGGAATTTAGCACTACGATTGCACCGACCAGTAAAGGAGGCCCCTTCATTATGATGTTTGCCTTACCCAAAGAAGGAATTGCTGGTGGTAAAACGATTGCTGCGGTACTTTACACCATTGTATTGGATGCCGGTTTTTTTGTTATCTTGCTCCCTACCCTATCGGCAATTTATGGGCCAACGATGCTTTTCCCGGGTGCAACCAGTTTTAGCGATATGAATTTGGCCAATGGCGCATTTTTTATCACTTACGGTATTATGGCTTCTTATTGGTGCTTTTTAATGTTTTTATTGTTTTTACGCCCACAAATTGCCCGCCCACTGATGCAGCGATTGAGCAAAGTCCGCTTATTAAAACGTTGGGAAAACAAGATCAGTGGTTTGGGCGACGATTTTTCGGTAGCCGCCGTTGAACTCAAAAAAGCCCATTGGAAAGTACATGTGCAGGCCATAGGCGGTACATTGGGCGCATGGACACTCAAATTTCTAATGATCAATTGTTTAGTCCTAGCAGTAGCCCCCAATGTCCCCTTGAATGGCAGCATTCAATTGTTTATTTATGCCCGTATGGTAGCCATGTTTATCATTTTAGCATTTAGCCCTACACCGGGAGGTGCTGGTATCGCAGAAGTGGCCTTACCTAGATTTATTAGCGATTTTGTGCCGCTTTCCGTAGGTTTGGTGGTGGCTTTGCTGTGGCGAGCCATGGCTTTTTATGGGTATTTATTGGCTGGTGCTATTGTGGTGCCTAATTGGGTGGCCAAGAAAATTAAATAATCTCCTGTACCTTTGCGTTCTTTTATTCAAATATCATCCATAATATGTCTCAGTTCATTTCAACAAGTGCCCTTCTTTTATTGGTGCTCTTGTCCGCTTGCAAAACCGATGTAAGCAAACCTATTCAAGCAGAAAGCAATACGCCAACCGTTGATTCTGTAACGGGTCAACCCATCCGCCTACCCAATCCTTGGAAAAGTGCGGCCTGCGATCTTATTACAGATCAGGAGTTTTTTGCGGCTTTTAACATAGAAGAAAAGCGCGATTTTGCCAATAAACGCACCTTACCCAACGATGGTTATTGTATGCGCACCTGGAAAAAACCCGACTGGCGCGAACGAGAAGCCATTCAGGATAAAAATCCTAATATTGCCACCAACCCTGAAAGCGTCATGGTTATTCAGGTCATCGATTTTGGTACTCAGGCCGTGGCTTCCGCTCAATTTGATATGCACAAAAGAGACCGTATCAACGGCTACGCAACCGATGTACCCGATTTGGGCGAAGGTGCGCTTTGGAGCGATAGCCAATCTATGATTTTAGTCAAAAAAGGGCATTTATTTGTTCAAATAAAATTAGAATACACCGATAATGCCTCAGATAATTTACTAAAAGCAAAGGAATTAGCCGCTATTGCATTGAAGAAAATGTAAATCTTCGTATCATTGCGGCATGATTTACCGCTATATTTTTATTATTGCTTGCTTTTTCACAACGACTGCCCTTGTCCATGCGCAAGAGCAGTCGTCGTTGTTTTATTATTTGCCAAAAGGCAATTACGATCCCGCTATTCAAACGCCTGCCGCCTTCCTTGGCTACGAAATAGGGGAATGGCATGCCAGCCACGACCAACAATTGGCGTATATGCGCGAACTGGCGCGTACCAGCAAACGGTTTCAACTCAAAGAATATGGCCGTACACACGAAAACCGACCCCTGATCTGTATTACGATCACCCATCCTGATAATATGGGGCAATTGGATAATATCAAAACGACACGGCGTGCGCTTACCGAAGCGACGATCCAACCCAAAACCGATATGAGTACGATGCCCGCCGTAGTCTATATGGGTTATTCTATACACGGTAATGAAACCAGCGGTGCCAATGCTGCACTAGCGGTGGCTTATTGGTTGGCTGCCGCACAAGGCGATGAAGTAGAAAAACTGCTCAAAAACACGGTAATTCTCTTTGACCCCTGCTTTAACCCCGATGGTATGCAGCGCTTTTCGAGTTGGGTCAATAGCCGCAGGTCCAAATCGCTCCAACCCGATCCGACCCACGACGAGTTCAACGAAACCTGGCCGGGTGGACGTACCAACCACTATTGGTTCGATCTCAACCGCGACTGGCTGGTGATGCAGCAACCAGAATCGGAAGGGCGGGTACGTATTTTTCAGGAATGGCTGCCAAATGTACTCACCGATCACCACGAAATGGGCAGCAACAGCACCTTCTTTTTTCAACCAGGCGTACCGAGTCGCGTGAACCCAGTCACGCCCACCCGCAACCAACAACTTACCGCCGAAATAGCCACCTACCATGCGCAGGCTTTATCTGAAAAAGGCATACAATTCTACTCCGGCGAAAACTTCGATGATTTTTACTACGGCAAAGGCTCCACATACCCCGATGCCAATGGCTGTATCGGCATTTTGTTTGAACAAGGCAGTAGTCGCGGCAGTGCACAAGAAACGAGCAACGGCCTATTGACCTTTTCATATTCTATTCGTAATCAGGTAATTACATCATTTAGCACCCTAAAAGCGGTGGGCGCAAAACGGGTAGAATTGAACAAATACCTCCGCGAATTTTATACCACAGCAGCAGAGGAAGCCAAAGCAAATCCGGTAAAAGGATATGTACTGCAATCTAAAGGTTTAGACCATGCCGCTTTGAAGGAATTGACGAACCGCATACTCGGTATCCACCAAATTAAATATTATGGACTCAGCGAAAAGATTACGGTACAGGGTAAGGAATTTACGCCAGAGCGCGCCATTGTAGTACCGACCAATCAGGCGCAATACCGTCTTATTCGCGGTATTTTTGAGCATTTTACCCAATTTAAAGACAGCATTTTTTACGATATATCTGCTTGGACACTACCCGATGCTTTTGGATTATCGTGGGCACCATTGGACAATAGTTTTAGTAGTATTGTACAAAAGAACAAACCATTGGGTAACAATTTTGGGGCAGCAGTATTGACCACAAAACAATCGGATTCTTTGGCTTACGCCTTTATTATCCCAGCAGATGCCAATGGTTTTGCGCAGGTTTTAGTACAATTACAAAAAGCAAAATATAGGGTAAAAGTGGCCACCATGCCTTTTGAAACCGAGGGTCGCTCTTTTCCAGAAGGCTCGCTGGTGGTCAATAATGACCGTCAATCGGGCAATTTTATGGCCTTAAAACGGCTTTTGGATAATGGTCTAGCCGCTGCTGATTATACCATTACAAATACAGGCCAAACGACCAAGGGGCCATTTTTGGGGAGTACTAATTTTGTAAATGCCAGTCTGCCCAAAGTAGTACTCCTCACCGGAGACGGTACCAATCCGCTGGATGCGGGAGAAATATGGCATTATTTGGATACGCGGCTTGCCATGCCTCCGGTACTGCTCGATAAAGCCCGCTTGGCCAATACCAACCTCAGTAAATACAATGTTTTGATATTGCCCGATGGTAGATACGACGGTGTTCCTTCCGACAAAATAAAAGAATTTGTCAATGCTGGGGGTACTTTGATTGCCACTGGCGCAGCCTTGAAATGGCTAAAAACGGCGGGAATTATTAATATAGAATTGCGTACTTTGCCATTGCTGGCCACATTGGATAAAAAGCAGTTACCCTATTCGGGCAAAAGCGATTTGCAAGCGGCTAGGACGATGCCCGGTGCCATTTACAGTGCCGTACCTGACCCAACTCATCCCTTGTGTTATGGATACAAACCCGGCGAAATGCCCGTTTTCCTACCCGATGCTTTGTACATGGAGCCATCTACCAGTGCGTGGCAAAACCCTTTATTACTGACAAATAAACCCTTGATTGCGGGTTATTTACACGCTTCTCAGCAAAATTTAGTATCGGGTGCAGCGGCTGCAACGGTACAAAGTGTGGGCAATGGCCGTGTGATCTCGTTTGCGATTAACCCCAATTTTCGAGGTTTTTGGCGCGGAACGGAGCGTTTGATGGGTAATGCGGTGTTGTTTGGTGGGATGATGCGGTGAGGAGGGGTACGTAGTTTGGTTGACTAACTAGAAAAAGTGATTTGTTTTTGTAAGTATCCTTATCTTTGCATTTTAAAAAACACAGCGATGGCAGTAGAACTCCCGGATAGTTATATTTCCTTACCTGCTTATACAGAGCAGGACTTAAAAACAGATATTGCCGTAATGCTTTACCAGCGTAAAGTACTCACCTTGGCGCGTGCCGCAAGTTGGGTAGGTATGTCGAGGCTACAGTTCCAGAAAGCACTTGCCTTACATAATGTACCCATTCATTTTTCAATAGCAGATTTTGATATTGATATGAAGTCGGTTGAAAATATACCTAAATAGTGGTAGTTGTGAATGATACATCGCCGATTATTAATTTGGCGGCAATTGGGTATTTGCAATTGTTGCCTGATCTATTTACAGAGATTGTAGTTCCTACTGTAAATTATACAAATATAATTCAATGAATTAAAAAAAAATTTTGTTTTGGCAAATTATACCTAAATTTGTGCTTCTCATGCAACCTACTATCACATTCAATCCAAATATCATTACCTGGGCAATCCAACGGGCTGGCTATGATTTTGACGAATTTGCGGATCAGAAATTTCCTAAAATCAGGGCTTGGCTTGATCAAAGCAAACAGCCAACGGTTCGGCAACTAGAAGAATTTTCACATAAGGTACATATCCCATTCGGCTATCTTTTTCTAAATGAGCCTCCCCTCGAGACCACCCCAATTCCTTTTTTTCGTACTGGGAATACACGTACTAATAAAGTTAGCCTCAATGTGTATGATACTATTTTGTTGTTGCAACGACGACAGGAATGGTTAAGTGATTATTTAACAACGGAAGGGAATCCGAGTTTGGCATTTATAGGTAAATATCCAATTGGAGCAGACCCCAAAATTGTTGCAGCCGATATGCGTCAGGAACTAGGATTGAGTGAAGATTGGGCCATGCAGCATCCTACTTGGGAACGAGCCAAAAGTTATCTCCATCAGCAAATTGAGGAATTAGGTGTGATTATCAGTTTAAATGGTGTTGTTAATAACAATAACACGCGTAAAATATCCGTAGAAGAATGTAGGGGGTTTGTTTTGGTTGATCCAATAGCACCGTTCATGTTTGTCAATAATAACGATGGAAAGGCCGCCCAAATGTTTACTATTGCCCATGAACTTGCGCATATTTGGTTGGGGCAGAGTGCCGGTTTCGATTTTCGTCAAATGATGCCTGCCGATGACCCATTGGAAAAGACCTGCAATCAGATAGCAGCAGAATTTTTAGTTCCGGAGGCTCTTTTCTTAGACATTTGGCCTAAAACTACTGATTTTAGAAAAATATCTCATATTTTTAAGGTTAGCCCAATTGTTGCTGCACGCCGCGCATTAGACTTGGGTTGTATTAACAAAACCACTTTTTTTGCTTATTATAATGCCTACCAACAAAGTTTCATACAGAAAAGACAGAATATAAGTGGTGGTGGTGATTTTTATGCTACACAAAAGAGCAGGTTAGGGCTTCCTTTTGTAGGTCACCTTAATCAAGCACTAAAAGAGGGTAAAATACTCTATCGAGATGCATATAGACTTACTAGCCTAAAAGGCAATTCTTATCAAAATTTTATCCAGCACCAAAGCCTTTAGTTCCATGCCTACCACATACTTATTAGATGCTAATTTTTTTATTCAATCCTATCGAGTCGGCTTTCCTATGGATGTAGTACCTAGTTTTTGGATCAAGTTAAAAGAATTATCCTATTCTAAAGTGATTATCAGTATCGACAAAGTGAAAAATGAAATTTATGCAAATGATGATGATTTAACTAGGTGGTGCAAAGATAATTTGCCAGATTTTTTTTTCAAAGACTCCTCATCTGCAATTACATCATACAGTTTAGTTGTTCAATGGGCAAATTCTAAACTCAATGATCCTTATTCACAACAAGCGATTGATACTTTTATGGAATCCACAGAAGCGGATGCTTGGTTAGTCGCTTTTGCTCATATTAATCATATATGCTTAGTTACAAACGAAGTCAGTGCAATAACCAGTAAGAAATCTGTAAAAATCCCTGATGTTTGTAATCCTTTTGGCGTAAGGAGCATAAGCCCCATGGATTTATTTAGAGAACTGGGCGTAAAAATATAAAAATCATTTGGACAAACAATGGGGGACGTGGGGCGAAGACGGCCTAAAAACATCAAAAAAAGCAAATGGCCTAGTTTTAATGGGTCAGGAGTGGAATGAAGAACCTAAGCCCCAACGTGCGACCTAGGAAATGTGCGACAAATCAAAAAAAATACTCTCAAAAATCCCATCATTTTTCCCAAATTCCACCTACTTTTGTACTTGATAAATAAAATCAGGTACACCTCATGCAAAATTTCCCATCACGCCTCCGCTCCGCCCGCAAAATGAGCGGACTTACCTTAGAAGCACTGGCCGAGCGTTTAGGTCATCGGGTATCCAAGCAGGCGCTCAACAAATACGAACAAGGAACAGCCAAGCCCGATCCGGATTTGTTGCTGCCACTTTGCGAAGCCATGGATGTACGTCCCGATTACTTTACAAGGCAAAAGCAGGTAGATATTGTTCATTACAGTTTCCGTAAACTCACCAAACTGCAAAAGCGCGAACAGGCCATTGCGATTGAAAAAACCCGCGATGCCTTGGAGCGTTATTTTGAACTGGAAGCGTTGCTGGGTGTGGAAAGTAATTTTGTGCGACATATCCCCGGTTTGCCCGTTGTAATAGAAAACGCAAATGATGCCGAACAAGCCGCCGAGGTCGTTCGATCCTTTTTCAAATTGGGCGATAGCCCATTGTTCAATATCGTAGAAATGCTTGAAGACAAGGGTATTCGAGTCATTGAAATAGAACTGGATGAAGCGTTTAATGGTATGTCCACTTATATTGACGACAAGGTGCCTGTCATCGTATTAAATAGCCATTTTGATCCTAAATTAGATCGAAAAAGGTTTACTGCTTTGCATGAATTAGCCCATTTGCTGCTCAATTTCGCTCCCGAATTGGAAGAAAAACAGGAAGAACGGCTATGCGATGCTTTCGCTGGTGCGATGTTACTACCTGGCAATAAAGTAAAAGAAATGCTCGGCAGCCACCGTTCCGCTTTGATCTGGAACGAGTTGGTACTTATCAAGGAATTGTATGGCATTTCGATACGCGCAATCCTGTACCGCGCTAAACACCACGGCATTATTACGGAGTATGATTTAACCACTAAAATGGCCGAATTAAGCCGTTTTTATGGTCGAAAAGACGAACCGGGGCGTTATACTGGTGCAGAAAAAGCCGTTCGATTTCGCCAATTACTCCTGCGTGCTATTGCCGAAGAAATCATCACATTGTCGAAAGCAGCGGCATTGGATGGCAAAAAACTAGCAGATTTCAGAACAGACATGATCCTAAAAAAGCATGAAAATAGCGATCACTGATGCCAATATTTTTATAGATTTGTATGAACTTGGACGGCTGGATTGGCTTATTCTATTGGATTTAGAAGTTTATACGACCGATATTGTACTGAATGAATTGAGTACAGTTCAGGCTGAGGCTGCTCGGCAAGTTATTGCTGTTATAAGTAGTTTATCTCTGGATGAAATATCCCAATTAAATCTATTGCAATTACCAAGAGGACTTTCTGATGCTGACCAATCTGTTATTTGGCAGACACGCCAATTGCCTGACATTCCATTTCTCATCTTAACTGGGGATAATTTAATGAGGAAATGGTGTACAAAAAATAAGATGGAGGTACATGGCATTCTTTGGATTTTAGATCATTTAATTGCCCAAAAGCACCTATCAAACCGAGAAGCATTAGTCTATATATCTCGATTGATGGAAATCAACCAATGGTTACCCATCTTAGAATGTGAACGAAGAATTACAGCGTGGAAAGAAGCCTGATTGTTTGATGTACTAGGACATAACTAATTGACTATCAAAACCATTTAAAAACGGACAAGGCTGTATTATTGCTGTTTTTTATGTAATTATAGATAACTTCCTTAGTCAAAGCGTATCCTTAAATTCCATCAATTCCGCTTTCATTCCCACAGGTGTAAAAGTGGAGTTAAGCACACAAACCAATAAACTTTTCAAGCCTTCGGTAGTTAAGGTGCCGATTGTCGCAATGGCAAACGGGTCTTGAGGATCGGCATATTTAAGAAGGTCTGCGATATCGATTTTACGAACATTTTCGCGGAAAAAGATAAAGGTGTCTTTATCAAAGTAAAAATCTCCAGAGCCAATTAATTCATTTGCTGGAAAATGGAAATAGGTGGACACGCGGTTATCGTAATAACAACCAGTTTTCCGAGCCGTAACATTCATTTTATTTTGACTGGTAGTTAGCGAAGAAATAACATAAGCTACGGTATCATTTTTGAGTAAAACAAACATATACTTATCACGGGTAGTACTATTTTCGAATTGAAAATCTTTGATTCGGATCAGATTTCCGGGTAGAAAAACATCAGGCATGCTGCAATTTATTTTCGTAAAGTGTTTTATGAAAATACAGCGATTCAAACGCCGATTGAGCGGCCATTTTCATCAATTCGTCCTCCTCAATCAGGTCGGAAAAATCAATGATATGATTCGATGTATTTTGGTAGAGTTCAAAATTAATGTCTAATTTATTTTCCTTTACTGCTTTATACCACAGTGAGTCTTCCCGATGGAGGTAGTTAACGAGTTCGGCAGCATTAGTGCCGCCAAAATCTTTGATAACGCGGTTCAACAGTTCTATTTCATACGAAGATAAAGAAGACAAATCATCTTGTCCTTTTGGCAGAATAAAAACATCTTCTTGTTCGGGTCGTTTTGGGCTGTCTTTTTTTTCAATAGAGATATAGTCGTCCAAAGAAATAAGATGTTCCCCGATCGTCATTTTTTCTCCATGCTTGATCTCTTGATAGATATCAGCAGGCACAGGGCCATGTTTCCATACTCGATACTCGAGCCAAGTAATAGGAATACCTGTTTCGCGCATGGCGTTTTCATCTGCTATATACAAAAGTTTAAGCAGTTTTGTCAATGACAGATGCTGGATTTCGCTAGCAAAATGGCGAATAACAGTACCAATTTTATCATTAAGAAAGGCTCGAAACATAGTGCATTTTATTTGACCACAAAGATAACACTAAATAAACAAAATAATGTTTTTTTGTTTGAAAAGAAGCGAAATATATTGCGTCGGGCAAACCTAACTTTGCTGTAATTTCATTAGCCAAAGGATAATCATATAAAAAAGCATGAAAATAGCGATCACTGATGCCAATATTTTTATAGATTTGTATGAACTTGGACGGCTGGACAGACCTATATTTGGTATTATCTACCAAAAAAAGATAGATAATACCAAATATAGCAGTGTATTTGGCGTTAAATATTTAAGTTGTAGCAAATAAACAATTGATAATCAAATGGTTGGACGTAAAATAGAAATTGAAAAAATAAAAAACCTCTTGCTATCTAACCGATCTGAGTTTTTGGCGATTACTGGGCGGCAAAGGGTAGGTAAAACATTTCTCATTGATACCATGCTGAAGGATTATTATTGTTTCAGTATGACCGGTATTCAAAACGGTAGCCTTAGGGCGCAACTGACCAATTTTGGTATTAAAAAGAATATCAATCTCTAATCCAAAAACGCCAACGATTTATCGACACCACTGGTACACACAAGCAAGTTTTTTTAACCTTTATCACCAATCATGGCATAATACCCAATGCTTATTCCCAAGAAATTGTGGATGCTTCGGTAGATTTAGAACAAATGATGGGGTAAGACGATTATTTCCTAGGGCGTAGTTTTGATGTGTTTATCTCGCATTTATGCAAAAAACTAAAAAAGGATTCTCCTGTGTGTATTGAATATGTATTTAAAGTAGATTTTGTCTTGAATATTAATGTCCCGAAACATCTTTAATACACTGTAAATTAAATTCAATTTTTACATTTTTTTATCTTAAA
>JBEAVK010000126.1:0-36357 GCA_041160955.1 Bacteroidota bacterium | reverse complement strand
GCCGCAATTTTTGCTTCGTTCAATAAAAACTTGTTGTGTTTCATGCCCAAAATTGTTTATAAATCTTGCATCAAAATGGTCAAGAGTTCGGTTGCCGCTTTTGCCACCACCGTTCCTGGGCCAAAGATAGCAGCAGCACCTGCATTTTTTAAAAATTCATAATCCTGTTGTGGTATAACGCCACCGACAACGACCAAAATATCATCGCGGCCAATTATCCGTAATGCTTCAATCACTTCTGGCACCAGTGTTTTATGCCCTGCTGCCAAAGAAGAAATCCCCAAAATATGGACATCATTTTCGGCGGCTTGCTTGGCGGCTTCTGCCGGAGTTTGGAACAAAGGCCCCATATCCACATCAAAACCTAAATCAGCGAAGGCGGTAGCGATTATTTTTGCCCCGCGATCGTGGCCATCTTGTCCTAATTTGGCGACCATAATTCGAGGGCGACGGCCTTCTTCTTTAGCAAATGTATTGGCTAATTGTTGAGCCGCCTCAAAATCTGAATTTTGTATCATTTCTTTTGCAAATACACCTGAAATAGTACGAGTAGTAGCGGCATAACGGCCAAAAACCTTTTCCATGGCCAGTGAAATCTCGCCCAAACTCGCACGTACGCGAGCAGCATCAATCGCCAATTCTAATAGATTGCCATTACCTGTCTTTGCGCACAACTCAATGGCTTCAAGTGCTGAGGCCACTTCTTGTTGATCGCGGTTGGCTTTGAGTTGCGTTAATCCATTGATTTGTCCATCGCGTACTGCCGTGTTGTCCACATCTAAAATCTCAAATGCGACATCGTCTGCAATTCGGAAAGCATTGATCCCTACTATTTGTTCTTCGCCCGAATCTATTTTTGCTTGTTTACGTGCAGCCGCCTCTTCAATCCGCATTTTGGGCAAACCCGCTTCAATCGCCTTTGCCATACCGCCCAAAGACTCCACCTCTTCGATCAAAGCCCAAGCCTTTTCTACTAATTCAGCCGTCAAAGACTCCACATAATAAGAACCTGCCCAAGGGTCGATTGCTTTAGTTACTCCTGTTTCTTTTTGGATAAATAGTTGAGTGTCCCGTGCTATTTTAGCCGAAAAATCGGTTGGTAAAGCAATCGCTTCATCGAAAGAATTGGTATGCAAACTTTGAGTACCACCCATCACCGCTGCAAGTCCTTCAATGGTGGTACGCGCTACATTATTAAAAGCGTCTTGTTCCGTTAATGACCATCCAGAGGTTTGCGAATGCGTGCGAAGGGCGAGCGATTTATCACTTTTAGGGTTAAAATCTTGTACTATTTTTGCCCAAAGTATTCTGGCTGCACGCATTTTGGCTATTTCTCGAAAATAATTCATGCCTATTCCCCAGAAAAAAGACAGCCTAGGCGCAAAATCGTCAATATCTAATCCAGCAGCAATACCAGTCCTGATATACTCCAAACCATCTGCCAAAGTATAGGCCAATTCGATCTCCGCTGGCGCACCAGCCTCGTGCATGTGGTAACCAGAAATGGAAATCGAATTGAATTTTGGCATCTTTTTGGCACAAAAATCAAAAATATCACCAATGATCCGCATACTTGGTAAAGGTGGATAAATATAGGTATTGCGTACCATAAACTCCTTCAAAATGTCATTTTGGATCGTACCCGACAGCATTTCAGGGGCAACGCCTTGTTCCTCGGCAGCAACGATATAGAAAGCCATGATTGGAATAACAGCACCATTCATGGTCATAGAAACCGACATTTCGTCCAATGGGATTTGGTCGAACAGGATTTTCATATCCTCCACCGAATCAATGGCAACACCAGCCTTGCCTACATCACCCGAAACACGGGGATGATCGCTATCATAACCGCGGTGCGTAGCCAAGTCAAAGGCTACCGACAAACCTTTTTGACCCGCAGCGAGGTTGCGGCGATAAAATGCATTACTGGCTTGTGCTGTTGAAAACCCCGCATACTGGCGAATTGTCCAAGGGCGGGTGATATACATAGTGGAGTATGGCCCTCCCAAAAAAGGGGCGATACCAGCATAATAGCCTTCAAAAGGCCGCTTTAAATGCTTGAATTGTCCATTCTTAGTGTATGGACGCAATGATAGATCAAATTCGGGTAAAAATTCGGGTACGGACATGATGTAGCTAAGGTAGCATGGATTGTGCAAAAGCCATGGCATACCGCTGAAATATTTTCAAGCCGTGATAAGGATACTTAATTATTGGCTACTTTCACCAATTTCCGCACCTCAATATGGTTAGCGAATTTACATTTTACAAAATAAATTCCTGGTGCTAAATTGGGTATATCGAATCTATAAAAGCCAGCAGAAAGCATACGTTGAGATAATACAACAGCAGCAATAGATCCTGTCTCGTTGGTCATTTCGGCAGAAACCATCATAGCTTTATCAATATTGATTTCTAACGATGCCTTTTCGACATAAGGGTTAGGATAGATTTTCAAATCAAACCGCTGTGCGCTACCCGAATAAAGTACTTCTTCGGTGCGTTTTGTTACGGTTCTTACCGCAATTTCTGTTTTGGAGGGGACTGTAGTTGCTACTGGAGTCAACGCCCATTTAAAAATATTGCCCAAGATTTTTGAAGGAATTGTTTCATCGGCATAGTACTCTAAACCAAGATAGACTAATTTGCCTTCTCCTATTTCCTTATATCCCAACACTGGCAAACCTTCTGATTCTGAAAGCGTCACAAAATCATTATCTGAAAATTCCATTGGGTAAACAAAATTAGACAAAGAAAAACTAGATTTTACTCCTTTCAGAATGGGGTGATCTACTTTTTTACTTTGAACCGTAGCATCCTCATAATAATAGGCTTCAGCAGGCGACAGTAACCCTAATGCTTGAATTGCACTGGTTTCATGCGCTCCTGTGATAATTACTAAGCCTCCATTGCGCATAAATCCATCTAATTTTTTACCGATTGCTGCCAAAAAGTCGGCATCACCATTAGATGGATAGGTAATTACAACGGCTTGCTGTTTATTCAACAACCGCTCGAAACGGTCTAAGGATTCATTCCTAAACTCACAGATAGTTGCTCCGGGTAATTCACGTGTCACAAAGTTACGCATTTGGGTAGCATAAACACTATCATATACGCAGTAATCAAATAACATTACGCGGAATGCAGTGGCCGCACTATCGGCAGGAGAAAAAGAGGTATTGTCATTGAAAATACCGGGGGTGTATCGCCCTTCGGAGCGAAATAACCCTGCGACTGAGGAATTAACGGCATAAGATGGTAATCTTCTGGAGAGGATACCGGGCGCGCTTACACTCATACTAAGGAGTGCAATTAGAAGAGCAAAGAAGATAGTAGAAAAATACTTCATCGTAAAATATAGTTGTTTTAACTTGAATACTACTGTAAAATCTGATTAATAATTATATATTCTGACCATAAGCGTAGTTCAATGGAAGGTATTCTGAACAGCATACTTTATTCTTGAACTATGTCTTAATTAACTTTTGGTCACCTAATATAACGCAACAAAGTGATTTTTTGTATTTAAGGAGGTGTAAATAAACACACAAAGGTACAGGAATTACCGGATATGGCAATACTCCATCGATTTATACTGAGCGTTGTTAGGTTTTGTGCATAGATTTATGAGTTACAGTAGGATTTTCATGTACAAAACCTACAGAGCCGATGTAAACTCAAAAAAATTTCCGCTCTCACAATTACTGCAAGAGCGGATTCATGTATAACAACTTCCTGTGTGTCTAGTTTATTTCTTAGCCGAAAGTGCAATCTGAAGATCGAAATCGTCGTAGATTGTCTTATCGCCTAAGCCATCAAAGAATGAACCTGAACCGTATTTTACGTCAAATTCAGAGCGGTCGATGGTCATTTTGCCTGTAGCAGTTGTAACACCGTTGCTTTCTGCTACGTTAGCGTTAAATTTCACTTCTTTTGTGGTTGACTTAATCGTCATGTTACCAACGATTTTGTAATTACCTTTAGTATCTGTTGGGATCGCTTTAGTAATTACATATTTTGCAGTTGGGTACTTTGCAACGCCAAAGAAATCTTCGGATTTGATATGGCCAATTAATTTATCGCCATATTCGCCTTGCATATCAGTACAAGTGATGGTGCTCATTTCAACTTCGAATGAACCGCCAGTCAATTTACCGTCGGTCATTACTAAAGAGCCACTTTTCAATTTAACATTTCCAGTGTGCTGACCAGTTACTTTATATGCCTGCCAAACAATATTACTTGTTGCAGTATCTACTTTATAGGTATCAACAACAGCAGCGGCCATAACCATAATAGCCAAAAGTGGGAGAATAAGTAATTTTTTCATCTTAAATAAGTATGTTAATGTTGTAAAAAAAATAGGTGATTTTATCGCAACGCAATTCTTGACGGAGTATATTTCACAAGTAACGTTTTTGATGTTGCAAATTTAAGTGTTGCAACACCTAATATTCCTACTCATTCACAATCATTAACAAAAACTAGTACAAAAACAGGAATAAAGCGATAAAAAACAGTCATTTTTTTGACTTTTTTTTTATCGATTTTATCATGCAACAGCATAACCTTCCATATCGACACGTACACGATGAGGCTGAAAACCAATCACAATATCGTGCTTAGGAATACCCCTTTTAACCAATTCTTCCCCTATACGCAAGTCGGTACCATCGTGTTGCAACCAAACACGGCCATTTGCTTTTACATCCAAAACGGATTTCTGCTACTTTTTGCATACTTATTAAGTGGATACCAGAAATCTATGTTACTTGATCAATCTTTTTTTCTAATGATAGCATCTTATTCGACAAGATTCATCTTTATTGCGTCAAGGATGACCATACACAATCGAACAAAAAATATCCAAATTTTATTTGGATATATGAAAGAAGTTATAGTACCTTTGCGGCTCTTTTTAAAAAAGAAACATTAACATTTAAGATGAAAGAATTGGAAGCCATTCAGTTTGTTCAAAGCCAGATGCTCAAAGCACCTGAGTTTCCGAACTTCAACACCGGCGACACTGTAATTGTTACCTACAAGATTGTGGAAGGTGACAAAACCCGCGAGCAAGATTATCGCGGAGATGTAATCCAGATTAAAGGACACGGTATGACCAAATCCTTTACTGTACGCAAGATGTCGCATGGCGTAGGAGTAGAGCGTATATTCGCTTTCTCCAATCCTAATATCGCTAAAATCCAAGTAGTAAAACGTGGTAAGGTTCGCCGTTCACGCTTATACTATTTGCGCGGTTTAGTTGGTAAAAAGGCGCGTATTAAAGAGTTGAAATACACTCAAGCCAATTAATACAAGGCTTTTTAAGAACAAAAACGGGGCATTTTGAGCAATCAAAATGTCCCGTTTTTTTATTGTTTTTTTATACAAATTTAGGCTTTTTCCAGAGTAAACCCAAATGTAGATCCTTGTCCTGGTGTACTACGCACATTTATCGTCTGCTTGTGTGCCTCAATGATATGTTTTACAATTGAAAGGCCAAGTCCAGTGCCGCCCGCATCTCGTGATCGACTTTTATCAATACGATAAAAACGGTCAAAAACGTGCGGCAAGTGTTCCACTGAAATACCTAAGCCACTATCACTTACTTCTACCAATACATACGATTCCATATCATAGAAACTTAATTTGGTTGTACCTCCCTCCGAACTATACTTAATCGAATTATGGATCAAATTAACGAGTACTTGATGGATACTTTCTTTGTCGGCACGTACTTGGAAATGTTTATCAGCACCTTCTTTAAAAATTAGTCGGATATTGCGCTCTTTAGCACGCATTTCTAAGTCGGCAAATACATCGTTGGCAAGTTCAAGAATATCAAACTCCCTCAAATCGAGTGCCATTTGACCCGATTCTAGTTTATTAATTGTCTCTAAGTCCTCCACAATAGCCTGAAGCCGATCAACATTTTTGGCTGCTCTGTTCAGGTATTTTGTACGCACCTCAGGGTCGTCCATTGCGCCATCTAAAAGCGTATAAATAAATCCTTGTATATTAAAGATAGGTGTTTTCAATTCATGGGATACATCTCCAATAAAGCGGCGGCGATAGGTCGCGAGTTTTTCCATCTCCTCGTATTCTTTTGCGTTCTTTTCTGCCCACTCATCTACTTCCCGCTCTACATCACTCAATATTTGACGCCCCATTTCGACTTTTCCGGAATTAAACTCCCCCGACATCTTATGGCGATGAATCACTTTATAGATCAATTTGATCTTGCGGTACAAATAGTGGCGAACAAAGTAGTAATTGGCATAATAGTCAATGACTAAAACCATACCAAACAACAATAAAATCCCTTTAATAGAAACAGAAAGTAAGCCAAATAAGGATAACCCTATGACAACCGCTGATATAGAAGCCGCAGAAGTAAATGCCGCAAAAAGCGACAATTGTCCAGGCGTTTGATTTTTAAACATGTATTTTTTAGAACTCGAATTTATAACCTATGCCTTTCAAGGTTTTTATATAATTTTCTCCTAATCTTTCCCGTAATTTTCTTATATGTACATCAATCGTACGATTACCTACAATCACATCATTACCCCAAATTTTGTCAAATATTTCCTCTCTTGTAAATACCCTACCAGGCTTTGATGCTAATAACCACAATATTTCAAACTCGCGGCGGGTAAATTCGATAGTTTCATTTGCCCGAAATACCAATACCTTTTGTTTATCAATTTTAATATCGTGGATTTCAATAATCTCCTGTTCGTCTTCTTTACCTGCTTGCCCAGAACGTCGTAATAAGGCACCAATTCGGCTAATCAATACACGTGGTTTTATTGGCTTGGTGATATAATCATCTCCACCAACATCCAACGCTGTAATTTGAGAAAAGTCCTCATCTCGTGCCGTAAGAAAAGCAATGGGAACGTTATCAAAATCTTTTTTAGATCGTAAAATACGGCAAGTTTCGACACCATCCAACTCTGGCATCATAATATCCAGAATAATCAAATCGGGTCTTTCTGCCTCTGCAATCGCTATGGCTTGGCGGCCATCGTTGGCTGAAAAAACTTTAAAGCCCTCTCTCTTAAGGTTATAATGTAAGAACTCAATAATATCGGGTTCGTCATCAACAATAAGAATTTTTTTAGATGTTGTATTTTCGCTCATAAATTGCTTTGGACTTGAACAGGCCATAAAGCCTGCCAATGAAAGGCACTTAATAAATATAAAACAAGAAATTCAACTTCTTGCTGTTTTTTGTTGGCGCAAATGTAGTTCCACTCCCAGCAAAGCGTATGTAAAACTAGTATTAAGGGTATATTAATTTACGAGGCATTAAATACTTGGACATCATTACCTAAATACAGCATGGAGCGAGCAAAAGTGCATTATAAATAGAGCGGCTCATTATTTGATAAAAATTTGTTCAATAATTTTTCCAGTAGAAGCACTAGGTTCCATGATTTTTAAGAAAGCAGATAATGTAGGCGCAATATCGCTCACCGATACAGGCGCATACAAATTGCCGTGTTTGATACCACTACCATACCATAATAAAGGCACATGTGTATCATAGGCATACGAGGATCCATGGGTTGCACCACCCATGCCAAAGAAACTATCATCTGGATGCCAATTGGGATCCAATTGAAAAAATAAATCACCCGATCTCCTAGGATGAATACCCCTGCGCAACGGTACTGCATAAAAATAATCGGAAGGTAATTCCATGATTTCTTTTCGTGTATGTACCGCATAAATCCCCTTTTGTTTTTCTAACCACTCCTTACTTACCCTTAGCATTTCGTCTTTACTGATCGTTTTAGAGGGTTTAAACCAAATTTGTTGGTTGGAAATTTCATAGATCAAATCGGATGAATCTTTGAATACCTTCGCTAAATGTGCACTTAATGTTGAATCAATTTTACTTTCCTTGAGTACGCCCGCTGGAATACCAATATCGGTCAGGTGCACTGGTGTTTCACTCCCTCCGTGATCTGCGGTTAAGAAAACCAACACATTATCTTTGCCGTACTTATCATCCAATACTTTTAACAACCGAGCAATATCGCGATCAAGTCCGATGTATATATCTTCTGTTTCTTCTGCATGGATACCGAACTGGTGTCCGGCATAGTCCGTAGAAGAAAAACTAAGGCAAAGAAAATCGGTATATTGATCCGTTCCAAGTTGCATACTATCCAATGCCATTAAGGCAAAATTGAGCGTGAGCGTATTGCCATAAGGTGTAAAACGAATAATCCCTAAGCCGTTTGTTTTCCGCAATGCGGGTAGGTTATGCGGGAAACCTCCAGACAAACTGGCTGCGTATTTGGCTTTATCGTATTTATTTGCCCAGCCAGCGAAACTTTCTTCGTAAGTAACGCCCGGTCTTTTGGTCCAAATTTTTTCACAGAATTTCTCGGGATATTTTTGGGCATTAAACGATTTTACCCAAGAAGGAAGCCCCAAGGAATCCGAATAAAAACTAGAAGTGATCCAATTACCTGCTTTATCATCAAACCAGTAAGCGGCATTAGGGATATGACCTGCTGGTAATATACTTCCACGGTCTTTGAGGCAAATACCTACTACTTTTGATTTGAAATTATTGGACAAGCGCAACTCATCAGTAACCGTTGTGCTCAATAAAACAGCAGGAGAGTGCTTCCCCGATTTTTCTAAAGTGCCGACAGGTTTTACTGTTGTATCTGCAGTGACATACCTGTGTTTACCCCATTGTGGATCCCACCATTCATTAGCGATTACGCCATTTCCGGCAGGGCCAGTTCCTGTGTAAATACAGGCGTGGCCGGGGCCAGTATAAGTTGGTATATAATCATAGTGGGTGTTTTCGCAGGACAGACCCTCTTTCAGAAGTCGTTTGAACCCATCATTACCATATTGATTGGAGTAACGATACAGAAAATCATAGCGCATTTGATCCACAACGATACCAACCACTAAGCGTGGAGGTGTTTTTTCTGTTTGTCCGAAAACAATAGTACTACAAAGAAGTAGATAATATAGCAATAGTTTTTGCATATAATATTATATTTTATGTTTTAAACACTTAAACAAACGCGGCCAAACGACTGAATATCAATCGCTTGGCCGTGTTTGTAAGAAAAATTAGCATTGTTACCTGTCTGAATCATATCAACATAAGTTAAAGATCAATTTAGACATGCATTATAAGTACTTGAAATACTATCTTTTCCTTTTATAATTTCCGCTACCACCCGATGCTTTACCTGCGGAACTTGGGCGTTTATTTTTGCTGACACTACCGGTACCTGAGCGCTTAGTGCTAGGTGCTTTAGTACGTTGTTGAGTAGATGGACGTTCCTTTGCTTGTTTGTGGGCATGCATGGAAAGTGTATCCAATGAATTATGGCCTTCATGCAGTTCCAATAATCCGTCGCTAAGGTTCACTAAATCTTCTTTGACGATGTCATCGCTGACATAATGTTCTTTGTTCCATGTTTTGTAGGCCAATTTCATATACGAAGCAATAACCTCTACTAGTCCTTCTTTTTTAGGGCCATCAGGCATTTCAATCGCTTTAGCAATCAATTTTTGAATACTAGAGCCATAATGCCTAAAGCGTAAATTTGGAACAGGATACGGTACTGGTTCTGGGCCAGGGCGCTCTTGGTCGGTACGAATCGTGACTCCTTTTGGAGGAGTTACATTTAATTTATTTTCGGTGATGGCAAAAGCATGGTTCCAAAGCCTTTCGCGATAATCTTCGATACCGCGTGTATTTGGGGTGAGCAATTGCATCATATTGACGATGGTTTCCACAGTTTTTTGGCGGCGGTAATCATCCTCAATGGTACACGCATGGCGCAACAAACCCTGTATGGAACGGCCATATTCAGGATAGGTAATTGGCTCCATGGTGGAGTTGTACTCAATATCTATGGAATGCTTCATTTATTGTAATGTGAAATTGAAGGCAATAGTGCCGCAATCTTTTGGTGAATCAGAGGCTTTAAATTTGAATTTTTTTGCTTCACGCTCTGCTATAGTACGTAGCGTAGTGCTTTGTGAAGTGGATCCTTTTAGGATATAGTTAGAGGAAATAACATTACCATCACTATCTACGCATACTTCTACTACCACTTTACCTACATCTTGTGAGTTATCTCGAATAGTTGGGCGAAAACGAACTTCACGACCGCCTAAGCCGCCACCGATAGAGACACCAGTACCTGTACCCGAGCCGCCGCCTGAGCCGCCGCCAGTACCGTTACTTTTACCAAATGGGTTATCGCCAGTCCCATTTGGAATACCGCCATTACCGGGTTTGCCACCACCACCAGCGCCTTGGCCTGTTCCGCCAGGTTTACCACCGAATGCGCCACCGGCCTGGCTTTTCACTTTTGCTTTACGTGCAGCCTCCTCTTGACGCGCCTTTTCTGCGGCATCAGCGGCTGCTTGTCGGGCTTGATCTTCTGCAACACGTTGAAGTGCTGCTTCTTGGTCTTTTTTGCGTTTATCTTCTTGTTGTTTGCGCAAAGCAGCAACATTAGGATCTTCCGTGGTTGGAGTTGAAGGAGGTGTAGCCTTTGTTGGCTCTGTCTTCGTAACCGGAGCAGGCGTTGGAGGCGTTACCGCTGGTGAAGGGGGAACTGGAGTTGGTTCTGCTTCGCCGGGCGGGGTATAATCATCATTCATACCTTTATCGGGTTCTCCTTTTGCAGCGTTATCGCCGCCACCGCCCCATTCCAATTCAATGGCAATTGAGGGTGGTTCAGTGGCAATCTCGCCACCTCCAAATCTATAAAAATAGAGTAACAAAGCCAAAAGAAAGTGTAAAAGAAGGCTTAATATTGTGCCTTTTATACGGTTTTCGCTTTCCTTCGCTTCCAAAACTTGAGCTGCTACGTACGACATAAAATGTGCAGAATTTGAATGTGAGTGTATTAGTAAGTACCCAGGATGCTAGAACCGCAAAAGATACATACAAAATCCACTTTTATTTAGGTTTTGGGGTAGGTGCTGAATCTGGATCAGTTGCTAATATCGTTTTCACCTTTAGTTTATTAGCAATATCCAAGATAAAAACAACATCGTTGACCGGAACTGATTTTTCTGCAACAACAGTAATTGTTGTATTATCAGGTGTTTTTCCCATCGCCTTCATTTTGGTTTCCAGTGTTGCTTGCAAGCGTTCACGTGCTATTTTAGTGGTTTTACCATCTGTTTCAAAATAGAAATTACTTTGAGCATCAATGGATATAGCCAGCGACGGTGAAGCCATCGTAGTGGAACTGCTGGAAGGCAGTGAGAGATTTAGTGCATTTGGTGTTACGAACTTGGAGGTCAGCATGAAAAACATGAGCAACAGGAAAATTACGTCGATCATGGCTGCCAAACTAAATTCCGGTTCTACACGCTGGCGGCGTTTAAGGCCCATATTGAAAGAGGTGAATAATGAGTGGTAAAAATAGAGAAAAGTGTTAAAAAACAGACGTTATCGACTTTCTTTTAAATCACTTATTGCTCCTGTTTCCTAAGGAATTAGCGCGAAGGCTCTTGCAATAGATCCATAAACTGAACTGCAGTATTTTCCATTTTGAAAATTACCTTATCCAATGTGGAAACCAAAAGGTTATATCCTGACATTGCAATAATTGATACAAAAAGACCAAATGCCGTTGCTGTTAAGGCGTGGTAGATACCATTTGACAATACTTGTGGCGTAATATTGGTAGCAGAAGCCATATCTTGGAAGGAGATAATCAAACCGATTACCGTACCCAAAAGACCAATCATAGGCGCAAGTCCAGAAATAGTAGCAAGGGTAGAAAGGTTTTTCTCCAATTTCAAGAGTTCAAGATTACCGGTATTTTCGATGGCTTTATTAATGTCATCAAGCGGTTTTCCAATACGGTCAAGACCTTTTTCTACCATCCGTGCCATTGGTGCATCTACACTTTGGCACAGGGCTTTGGCGGCCTGTAAATTACCACTTTCCACACTGGTGCGGATGGTATTCATGAAATTTTGATCTACTTGCCCTGCTCTAGTGAGCGTTAGATAGCGTTCGATGATGATAATACATGCCACAATAGAGAGGGCAGTAAGAACAAAAATTACAATCAAGCCCGACAAACTACTTCCCAAGATGATATCCATTAGACTCTTAGCACCATGATCGACGGGCGCAGCAGAAGTGGTTGAGGGTGTCGTACTTTGGAAAAAAAGCAGGATTGAGGTTAAAAATGAGTTAAGCACCATAAAGACCGTTGCTGTTTAAGCGAAGTTAAAGTGGATTTTTTACTGTTAAAATTAAAATACAAACGCCAAATGTATGGCATTTTGTATAATGAGTGGGTATTAAAACGCAAAATTCACATTTTTTTATGAATTGACGTAAAATAATCTTACAAAAACAAAAATGATACCAGTTTTAAAGGTTATTTTAAAGAAGGTTAGATTAATATGATTATGCTGTCTGGTACAATTTTCGGCATTGAGGCGCGACGACAATACATATCATTACAACTTATTGAACCAAACCAATATAGCCGCGAACAGCTTCCCATACCACTATCCCACAAGCAACCGATACATTTAATGAATGTTTGGTGCCAAATTGAGGTATTTCGATGACACCATCGCAACATACTAACGCCTCCTCTCCTACCCCATCTACTTCATTCCCAAGGACAAAAGCATATTTTTCGCCTTCTAGCACCTTAAAATCCTGTAGCCAAGTCGGTTGAGAGGTTTGTTCAACAGCATATACTTTATACCCCTCTGCTTGGAGTGCAAGTACGGCATCTTTGGTATGTGCTGTCCATTCCCAATCCACAGTATCCGTACTACCCAATGCAGTTTTGAGTATTTCGCGGTGGGGCGGCTGCACTGTTATGCCACAAAGTATGAGTTTGGTCAACGCAAATGCGTCCGCCGTGCGAAACATAGATCCAATATTCAGCCCCGAACGGATATTATCCAGTACCAATACAAAAGGTTTTTTTTCAACAGCGCGAAACGCCTCAGGCGATATACGCCCTAATTCCTGCATGGATAGTTTTTCCATTATTATTCAATTACAAATTCCTTAGATACAGTTTTACCGCCCTGCTCCAGTGTAAAGATATAGGTCTCTTTTTGGAGATAATACTTGCCTGTATCCGATATTGGTGGATCAATGGGTTGCTTAGCATTATCATTTATTTTACGCAAATAAGCACGCAGATTATCCTCTTTTATGTCTAAATTATAGTTAAACCGATTCAAACCAGCCTTCGTATCCAGTTCGCCACGTTGTACTTCTGGTCCATTTTTCAACTGCACTTTATAGGTTGCTTTCCCTACAGTTGTGCTATAAAAATAAATGGGCAATTCTGGATCTACGGGTGTTTTCCAAGCCACTTTTTTACCCCATCCTTTAGCAAAACGTTTTTTATCCATATCAAAAAGCGTTAGCGGTTGCGACAATACAGTAGCATTGATCTTTTGTATATAGCGCAACGACATTTTGTACATAGAGCGGCCATGTGTACCAATGATGAGTTCTTTTTCTCGTGCCTGCACCACCAAATCATGGACTGGTACAGCAGGAAAATCGGCGGAAATAGATTGAAAACTTTGTCCGCGATCATACGAGAGATAAGCACCATTATCTGTACCCACGTATAATACATCTGGATTGGAAGGATCTTCCCTTACGACATTTATCGGTTCTGCGGGCAAATTAGTGCCTATACGTACCCATGTTTTACCAAAATCATTAGAGAGATACAGGTATGCGTTAAAATCATCCAACCGATAACCATTGAGGGACACATATACCCTACCCTTCTCGTGCGCGGACGCTTGTACCCGCGATACCCAAAGATTTTCGGGTAAACCCGTCGTAATACGTGTCCATGTATCACCACCATCCCGAGTGATATGTACCAAACCATCATCAGAACCAGCATAAAGCATTCCAAATTTCAAAGGGCTTTCGTGGATAGTTGTTAGGGTACCATAAGGAACATTACCTGGTTTTCCGCCTTTAGTCAGGTCACCTGAAATCACCTCCCATTTATCCCCACGATCAAAGGAACGGTACAGACGATTCGCTCCAAAGTAAAGCACGTCCTGATGATGCCGACTAAGGTGAATAGGGGTCTGCCAATTGAAACGAAGTGGGCGTTCGCCTAATTCGTGCTTTGGCGTAATTTCTTTTTGTTGACCATTTCGGCGGTTAATACGATAATAATTACCAAATTGAAAACCGGTATAAACAATAGTATTCTCACGGGTATCTACTTCTATCTGCATGCCATCACCACCCAAAAGTTCTTTATAAGGGTAATCTCCAGATTGATGCCATCCAGTACCAGGTTTATAATTGGAAGGCCCTACCCAAACACCATTATCCTGTGCGCCGCCATACACATTATAGTTGTCTGCATCATCTACATTAATGGCGTAAAACTGACCAACCGGAGGATTATTGCACAAAATCCACGATTTCCCATTGTCCCATGAAATATTCAGCCCTCCATCGTTGCCATTCATCAGAAGCCCCGGTTTGGACGGATGTACGTACAGCGCATGGTGATCGGGGTGCACATTATCGCCACTGATACTCGTCCAGTTTTTACCTCCATCATCCGATTTGATGATTAGATAGCCCATTAGATATACTTGATCCGCATTATTGGGGGCACAACGGATATTGGAGAAATAGTAACCATAAGTAAAGTTGATTTGCTCCATAGGCATGGTATGCGTTTTGCGCCAAGAGCCACCACCATCTTCAGAACGATAAACTTCTGCACCGATATAGTTGGTTTCAAAAAGGTTATTATTCGCATCTTCTAAATATTCTACCAAAGCAATCGGGGCAATCTTGTTTTTACTGACCAAATCTTTCACTTTAGCAGCAGAATAGGACTCTGGGAAATCATTTGCCCGTAGATATGCTGTAAGTTTATCTTCTTCCAATTTGCCAAAATCAGCAACAGAAATAGTGCGCAATACCTCTTTGGTTAATTCGTCCTTTTCCTTACTTTTAGGTTTTTCAGGTGCTGGGTTCTGATTATCCACTGAGGCATACAGAATCGTTTTTCCATCTTTAAGACCCGCTGTAAGACCAATACGGCCTGTTTTTTCACCAGTTGGAAAACCATTGACCATCAGGTTGAAGGTAAGTCCGCCATCGGTACTTTTCCATATACCCGAGCCGGCACCCGCACCTATAAAATCCCATGCAGAACGTGTCTTTTGCCAAGTAGCGGCATAAATAGTATTAGGTGCATTAGGATCAATACACAAATCAATTGCACCAGTTGTTTCATTAATATACAAGGTACGTTGCCAGGTTTGTCCACCATCACCGCTGCGATATACACCGCGCTCTACATTAGGAGAATATAAATGCCCCAGCACAGCCACCCAAATCACATTGGAATTAGTAGGGTGCAATACAATACGTCCAATATGGTGGCTCTCTGGAAGGCCGCGCCATTCCCAGGTTTTACCGCCATCACCACTACGATAAATACCAGTACCTGCATAAGACGACCGACTACTATTGGCCTCACCAGTACCTACCCAAATCACATTTTTTGTCCAGTCCACAGCAATATCTCCAATCGTCATACTGGCCTCGTGGTCAAAAACTGGTGTAAAACTGGTACCATAATTATTCGTGTACCACAATCCACCCGAAGCGTATGCGACATACATTTCTGCGGGGTTTGCCGGATTCACATCCAAATCAGTGACACGACAGGAAAACACTGTTGGCCCGATACTGGTTGGCGCAGTTATAGCAAGATTAGCATTTTCAATCAGTGTTTTTCGTTGATCAAAGCCCTTGAGCCTTTGTTCAAAGGGGGTTGCTTTTTGGGCATAGGACACACTCCATAAAATTAAAAAGAGAGAGAAAAAGGTAATTTTTGGGTAAAACAACTGATTTATAAGCATATTTATAAAATTTATTCCGGTAAAGGTAGCGCGAATGGTTAATAATCAAATCAATATTTGTAGTATTGCGCCGGAATTTAAAACAAAACGAAAAATATGTTACAAAGACTTACTCAATACTGGTGGCTCATGGTACTACGCGGTATCATTTCTATTGCGTTTGGTATTATTGCCTTTATGAATCCTAAAGTAGCCTTTGAGGTACTTGTAATGATACTAGGTGCTTTTTTAATCGCAGATGGCATCATCGCTGTCATTTTAGGGATACGTATGCGTGCACACGATCAAAACTGGTGGGTTGTGTTGTCAGAAGGATTGCTTGGAGTCGGCTTGGGTCTTTTTGCGCTATTAAGCCCCGAAATTACAGCAACTGGTATTGTATTGATTTTGGCACTTTGGTTTTTAATTTCAGGTATTTTTGAAATCTCGACAGCGATCAAACTCCGTAAAGAAATAGACAATGAGTGGCTACTTGGTGGTGCAGGGGCACTTTCCGTTATTCTTGGCTTAATTATGCTAATTAACCCATCCACCGGTGCATTTTCACTAGGTATGTGGATTAGTATTTATGCGCTTTTATTCGGCATAATGCTCGTAGGATTAGGGCTGCGGCTAAAAAGAGCGGGCAATCAAGGATAATATATTATCAAGATAAAAGAAGTCCCATTGATGAGCGCAGTCGAATCAAGGTTGATGAGCGCAGTCGAATCAATTTTTTTCTCTACGTTTCATTTCATCCCTAATTTTTGCAGCCATTTCATAGTCTTCTGCCTCCAAAACACTTTGTAGGCGCTCAGATAAATCTTGGGATGAAAGCCGCTCCAAAGGTTGGCTGTCCATAGCTGCATTTGCAGTAGGAATAATACTTTGGCTACCTCCTTCTTCGTCATTTTCATCTAAGATAACACCGGCGGCCTCCAGAATAAAATCGTAGGTATATATGGGGCATTCAAAACGTACTGCCATTGCGATAGCATCGGAGGTACGAGAATCTATTTCAAACATTTCCCCATTCTTTACACAAATCAAACGCGAATAAAAAATACCGTCCAATAGGTTATTAATAACTACCTCTCGGAGTTGAACACCAAAAGTATCCAAGGTATTTTTAAACAAATCATGTGTCAATGGCCTATTCGGCACCATTTTTTCCATAGCGACAGCGATGGCTTGCGCTTCAAAACTACCGATAACAATTGGTAACCGACGCTGCCCCCTGCGTTCACCTAATACTACGGCATAATTATGCGATTGCGTCATACTATGCGACAAGGCGACAATTCCTAATTCAATTCGTTTCATATTCAAAAAAATGGATAAAATATTGGGAGCAATTGGGGTGCTCCCAATATTTGGCTATCACTATCGAGTAGCTTTAAATTTTTTATAGGCCGCTGTTAAGCGTGGTACAATTTCGAATAAATCACCCACTACACCATAATCTGCTGCTTTGAAAAATGGTGCTTCTGGGTCTTTATTTATCACTACAATTACTTTAGAGGTATTTACACCCGCTAAATGCTGAATTGCACCTGAAATTCCGATGGCAATATACAAATTGGGGCGAATGGCAATACCCGTTTGACCAACATGCTCATGGTGAGGACGCCAGTGGCTATCGGCAACTGGGCGCGAACAAGCAGTAGTCGCACTCATTTCGGTAGCCAATTCTTCCACAATACCCCAGTTCTCAGGCCCTTTCATACCGCGACCAGCGGATACAACTACCTCTGCTTCTGGCAAGGGTACTGTTCCTTCTTGACGCTTGACAGATTTAATTTTAATGCGACTTTTTGCTACCGTAACGGCTACGGTTTCAACAGCAGCGGAGCTGCCTAGGTTTTCTGGTTTAACGGCATTTCCCATCAAAGAAATAATTTTAATGGAACTGGTGAGTGCAATTTCAGCAAATGCTTTTCCCGAAAAAACAGGTTTTTTCACCATTAATTGGCCACCATTTATCACTGGAAGGCTATTAGCACCAGAAATAAGGCCGGCATTCAATTTAACGGATAAACGACCTGCTATTGACTTTCCAGTAGATGAATGCGCCAAAATCACCACTGTCGCACCTTGTTTTTGGGCAACTTCGGCAATAGCATCGGTATATGTTTGGCTATCTAATTGATCCAATGACGCATCATTGGCATGCAATACCTTAGACGCACCATACGCGCCTAACGCGGCCGCATCTTTTACTTGACTACCCAAAACAAGGGCTATACAATCCACGCCTAATTGATCGGCGGTTTTCTTTCCATAAGTAACAGCCTCAAAAGAACTTTTTTTGAGTTGACCATTAGGACTTTCTGCAAAAACGAGTATCATATTTTCTTGTTTTTTTCTTGTTTAGATAATTTTGGCTTCTTCATGGAGTAAGCGCACTAATTCATCCATATTTTCTGGATCAATCAATTTAACACCAACTTTGGATGGAGGCAAGGTAAAACTTACCGTTTTTGCATTTTCTTCAAATGCAACTGGAGCAACAACCGTCAACGGCTTTGTCCGCGCCATCATAATACCACGCATATTAGGGATACGTTGCTCGGCCATACCTTTGGCAGCACTTACCACAAAAGGCGTTTCCAATTCCAATTCTTCAATACCACCTTCAATATCGCGTTCCAAAAGAGCAGTATTACCTGTTAAATCTAATTTGGAGGCATAAGATATATATGGTAAATCCAAATATTCAGCGACCATAGCACCAACTTCGGAACCGTTGTAATCTATCGTTTCTTTTCCAAGGAAAACAATATCAAAACCCTCTTTGGCTGCGTAATCTGCTACTTGTTTAGCAACAAATGCCGCGCTTTTAGGGTCTGCATCAATACGAACGGCTTCGTCTGCACCAATGGCCAATGCCTTGCGAATGGTAGTTTCGTTGGCCGCAGGGCCTACATTGATAGCGACAACTTTGTGTCCGTCACCCAATGCTTCACGGATTTCGCACGCACGCACGAGCGCATACCACTCGTCATAAGGGTTCATAATAAACTGCACCCCAGCAGCATTAAATTCCGTACTATCACCATTAAACGATACTTTTGCGGTAGTATCTGGTGTTTGACTAATACAAACTAAAAATTTCATTAAGAATATCTAGTATTTAATTTTTTTCTGTTTTTGGCAAATTACATTTGCGGCTGCAAAGATAACAAATACCTATGGAAAAAGTTAAAAAAAAGTGCCAATTTTGCACCATGAATAGACTAGAACTTTTGCTCCAATTATTGGAAGAACAACCCACTGACGCATTTACGCTCTTCGCATTGGCCAAAGAGTATGAAAAAACGAATGATTCAGAAAATGCATTGCGTTATTACCTAAAATTACGTGAAATTAACCCAAATTATGTAGGGCTTTACTACCATTTGGGCAAATTACAAGAATTATTGGGTAACCCAGCAACCGCTATCGCCACTTATAAAGAGGGTATGGTCGTTGCTAAAGCGGCAAAAGATATGCACGCGTACGGCGAACTCAATGGTGCAAGAATGATTATTGATGACGAGGATTAATCCTTTTTCCTTTGCAAAAAAGAACTATCTCCGTAACTCAAAAAACGGTAATTGTTGCTCATTGCCGTATCATAAATGGTACGCCAATTTGCTTCGCCAACAAAGGCAGCAACCAACAGTAAAAGTGTACTCCCCGGCTGATGAAAATTGGTAATCAAAGCGTTACACACCCTAAATTGGTAAGAAGGCATGATATACAATTGAGTTTGACCATGGATTTCTGTTTTATTGTGCTGATCCATATACGATAAAATAGACTGCATGGCATCTGACAATGATGGATATTCAGATACTGTATATGGAAATGTTTTCTCAATACTAAAGGTTGCGCCAGGTTCGTGGATTAATTTTACACCGTACCAATACAACGATTCTAAGGTACGCATTGCAGTAGTACCCACACAAACAACGGGTTTGCCCAATAACAGCGCCTCAACATTGCTCCTTTGTACCACTACCTGCTCAAAGTGCATATCGTGTTCCATCGCAGTTTCTACTTTTACAGGTTTAAATGTACCTGCGGAAACATGCAAAGTGACCTCCTGGGTAAACACACCTCGCGCCTTTATTTGCTCAATTACTTCATTGGTAAAGTGTAAACCAGCGGTAGGAGCGGCTACAGCACCTTCTTTTTTGCTATAAACAGTTTGATAATTTTGCTTGTCACTTTCTTCGGCAGAACGCTGTAAATACGGAGGAATAGGTACATTTCCCGCTGCTTCGAGTATATCAACCAACGAATAACCTCCATCCCAAGTGAATTTAACCTGCATTGTTGCGTGATCCACCAAGAAAGCCTTTAGCGCGATTTGTCGGCCTTTTATTTCGAGGGTGCGTTCCAAAACAATACCACTTTTCCATGTTTTTAAGTTACCGATAGTACATATCCAATCACAATAATCTGTTTGTTGCATGGCAAGATCTACCACTACAGGGTCTATAGGATTGAGTAGAAATATCTCAATGAGCGCACCCGTTGCTTTACGAAAGAATAAGCGGGCTGGAATAACTCTTGTGTTATTGAAAAAAAGTATTTCGTCACCTTTAAAAAGATGAGGTATATCACCAAATACATGGTGATCAATATTCTTATCGTCCCAAACCAACAATTTTGATTGATCGCGTTGCGCCAACGGATACTTAGCAATACGTTCATCTGGTAAATCATACCAGAAATCCTTCATTTGGGCAGTCGGGAACTGATGGCTCACTATACTGACTTGTTTATGGAATTTATCGCAATAAGGTGACGGTTCCTGAGAGTGTTTTTTCACTACCTTCACAGCGGAAACGCAAGCGGTATAAAAAAATACCTGCATTTAAAGGTTGTCCACCAAAGGTACCGTCCCAATAATCTTGCGCCGATTCTGCATTAAAGACCCTCCCTCCCCATCGGTCAAAGACCTCAAAGGAAATAAAATCGGTGATGGCAAAACTATTACTGACAAAGAACCGATCATTTCTCCCTGCTGAAAAACCAGGTGTAAAAGCATTAGGAATGAATATTTGGCTACAATCCAATGTATCAGGATCAATTACGTTAACAAAAATAGTATCATAAGCAGCACAACCATTGGCATGATTAAAGCGAACTACATATTGTGTTGGCTCAATTGGCGCAATGACAGGGTTGGGGATATTATTATCGGAAAGCCCTTCAGCCGGAGACCAAATTACAGAAGTAGCACAAGTAGTAGAAAGTTGAGCGTCAAAAGAATTACCTAGATAAATTAAGGTATCTCCATTGATTAATTCATCGGGGCGAATAGCAAGAAATTTATTGATTTCAGCAGCATTGTACGCACGATTATAAAACCGCATTTCATCCAAAAGCCCAAAATAGCTGCCATCCAATGGACACTTAGGTTTACTCAAAGTAAGAGCGGCAGGATTTGTCAAGTCCACTCTGATAGAAGAACTTTTTTGGTCGCGCAATACACCATCTACATATAGTTGGTATTTGACACCATCGCGCACAATCACAACATGGTACCAACAACGATCATCATCCATCTTTGCAGATAATGTTACCCCTAATGTATCATTTTGGCTAATACCCGTAGAAATTACATTACTAGAAAGGGAGGATTGCCCCTGTTTGCGGTAACGCACCCAAAATGCATTATTAAGGCTACAGGTATCCTGTTTGGACATTACCATTTGTGTCGCACCGGGTGTTGGATTATTTGTCCCCGGTCTCATATAAAAACTGATTGTAAAATTAGTCGTTGAAAATACAGAATTAATATTTCCAACAAAACTAGCATCTTCATTAACCATATCAAATTCCAATGCATTATCAAATACGCCACATTTGCACTCAATCGTACTATCTAACGCACCGAATGAATTTTGCCCACTTGAATCTCTACCAGTACAATCCGTAAATGGGAAATAAGCAGCCAATTTAGTATTTATATCAATAGGCTGTCCTAAAAGAGGAGACAAACCAGTGCCATATAATATAAATAGGAGGATAAAATAGCGCATAATATAGATCAGTTTTTAATATTAAAGATAAAAATACAATGGATTTAAAAAACGGTGCTTAAAACGAATTTATCCAAGATAAATTACCCGAAAGCGAGAAGTTATTTACACGTACTAAATATCGAATTTTACCAATTTGGCAAATTGCTCAACGCGCTGCTGAATTTTTTCAGCATCCAACTCTACTAACCGGTCGATACTAAATTTTTCCACACAAAATGAGGCCATTGCTGATCCGTAAATAATGGCTCGTTTCATGTTTTCAAAACTAATATCATCTGTTTTTGCAATCCAGCCAATCATACCGCCTGCAAAAGTATCACCTGCACCTGTAGGATCGGTTACCTGCTCTAATGGAAGTGCAGGAGCAAAGAACACTTCATCTTCACTAAACAACAAAGCACCATGTTCCCCTTTCTTGATAATCAAGTACTTAGGTCCCATACTAAGGATTTTTGCAGCTGCTTTCACTAAAGAATGCTCGCCAGACAACTGACGTGCTTCTTCGTCATTAATGGTCAATACATCAATGCGTTTGAGCACTTTGAGTAAATCGTCCATCGCTATATTCATCCAAAAATTCATGGTATCCAGCACCACTAGTTTCGGACGGGTAGTCAATTGATCCAATACGCGCATTTGTACCTGAGGCGTAAGGTTGCCAAGCATCAAGTAAGTAGCATTTTTATAGGAATCTGGCAGAATTGGATCAAAATCGGCTAAAACATTAAGTTGTGTATCTAATGTATCGCGCCCATTCATGTCAGCATGATAGCGACCTGCCCAGAAAAACGATTTTTCGCCTTGTTTAATTTGTACACCTTCCGTATCAGCACCTCGGCTGCGCAATTCATCCAACATGGTTTCAGGAAAATCATCCCCTACCACCGAAACGATTTGAACTGGTTTGATAAAATAAGCCGCAGCGAGTGCAATATAAGTACAAGCACCACCAACAACTTTTTCGGCACGGCCAAAGGGCGTTTCTATGTCATCGAACGCTACCGTTCCTACAGCAACTAGGCTCATAATTGTTCTAAATTTTAAAATTTTATCAAAAAAAAAGGCCACCAATCGGTGGCCTTTTGCGCTCCATCAAGGACTTGAACCTTGGACCTACGGATTAACAGTCCGTTGCTCTAACCAACTGAGCTAATGAAGCATTTGCTAAAAGCGACGCAAAGATACACCCACAAAAATTGATCCGCCAAATTTTTTAACAAAAAAATTAAAAAAAAATTATTCTACCAAGAATGTGGCGTTTTTCTATTCAAATCTAATTTTGTCTATCCTAGGGTCGTAAGTAATTTTTATTGGTCGGTTGCTTAGTGGCAAAAATAAACAGTCCATCTTTTTTGAAACCGTCTTATAAACAAAATTATAGTTCAATTCTTCTTTACCTTTTTCAAATAGACATATCGATTCATCACAATCAGCCGTGTCTTTACATATTTCAATTTCCCTAAAAGTTATTTCATATATATTTGGAGACATTGCACTTCTGCACCCAATACTTAAAGTGTCTTTAGATGTTGATTTTACAAGTAATCCAGTTTCGCCAAGTGTCCCCAAATATTTCTTTTCGTTGTCTTGTCCTTGGATACTAAAGATTATTGACCCGATAAAAAATTTTCCAGTTTCGTCAGCTATGTTAAAGCCTCCACAACATTCGTTGTAATAAAACTTGAAATTTCCTGCTTTGTTGATGTTGCAAACTATTGTATCTACTTTGGAATTTTTTTTTTGTTTATATAAAATAGTGTCAAGCATATGATCGGTAGCAATTGCGATGGGTTTTGAGCCATAATGAAGCGTCTGCCCGTTAATTTCCCACTCGGCTTCCATTATTTTGTCATAAATATCTTTTCTGCTATCCTTATCTGTATAAAAAAGAGTTGTGTCAGCCAAAAAGGTAGCCGTTTGTCCGAATAGAACGGATGGTAGCATTGTAAATATGAAGAAAATATTTCTCAATTGCTGGTCTGTTTTAAAAAATCCACTAATAATTCTCGTATTGGATATGGCGGTAGTACAAGGTACAAAAGTAAAGTATTGGATGCTCTTTTGCGATATGGAGGCGTTTGTTTTTAATATTGTTCTTATCCATATTTATTTTATCCAGAAATAATTGGAGGTTTATTAAAACCATTTTACCTTTGCGCCGTTATACTTCGACTCAGTATAAATACAATTATGACATTTAAAAACATACACTGTTTCCATCATCATTCCCCCGCCCTCCCGGCAGGCTTTGGTGTTGTGTAGGTGTATTCAACGATACATTCAACCAAAAGCGGTTTGTCGGATTTACCCGGCAAACCGCTTTTTTTTATGCTTAAAGAACGATAAAACAATAACTTCCCCATTTTGGCTGATTCCTTTCCGCTCATACAGCCTATCTTTTCGTTTAAATAGCCCAACTATTCGCACAAAAAGATACTTGTACCCGTGCTGAGCCAGCCGAAGCATGAGCAAAAATTAATCTACCCAAAAAGAGGAAGTTATTATTTTATCGTTCTTAAAATCAAAAATATTCATGTTAAGAATTGCTATTCAAAAATCAGGCCGGCTACACGACGATAGCATTGGGCTACTCAAAGATGCAGGTATCGGCTTTAGTAATGGTTATGGCCGATTGCGCACCGAATCGTATAATTTCCCGCTAGAAATCTTTTTTCTTCGCGACGACGATATTCCAGAATATGTGGCAGATGGTGTGGCAGATATTGGAATTGTAGGCGAAAATATTGTTTTAGAAAAAGGGAAACACGTAGAAACAGTATCTCGATTGGGCTTTGGCAAATGTCGCCTAAGCCTAGCCGTCCCCAAAAACATAGAGTATTCGCCCAGCATAACATTGGAGGGCAGTAGAATTGCGACGAGTTATCCCAATATTTTATCAAAATACCTAAAAGAGAAAGGTATTCAAGCAACACTCCATGATATTAGTGGCTCGGTAGAAATTGCGCCATCTATTGGATTGGCCGATGCGATATGTGATTTAGTCAGTAGCGGAAGCACTTTAATGATGAATGGTTTAAAAGAAGTGGAAACCATACTTAAATCAGAAGCGATACTGATTGCCGCGCCAAAATTGAATGTAGAGAAGCAGGATATTTTGGATCAACTCAATTTCCGCTTTGATGCTTTATTACGTGCTAAATCGCATAAATATATCCTTATGAACGCCCCTAATCAAAATATTCCGCAGATTATCCAACTATTACCGGGTATGCGTAGCCCTACTGTGCTGCCTTTGGCCGAAAGCGGTTGGAGCAGTATCCACACTGTTGTCAGCGAAAGTGCTTTTTGGTCAATTATTGAGCAACTCAAAGCAGCAGGTGCAGAAGGTATTCTAGTTACATCCATCGAAAAAATGATCCTTTAATATGCAGATTACCACATTCCAGAATTTAGCGCAAATTATACCTTTTTTAGAACGACCATCCGGCGATTTTGCTGATTACCGAAAGCAGGTCATACCTGTGCTTGCGGCTGTTCGGCAAGAAGGCGATGCGGCTGTGCAGCGTTTTACAGCACAATTTGAAGGATATACCCCAGAAAACCTTCAAATCACGTTGAGCCAACAGGCAGCAGCTGTCCACCAATTGACACCCGCCCTCAAAAATGCCATTGAACAAGCATACCATAATATTAAACAATTCCATGCACTCCAAAAAGAAACACCTTATGAAATAGAAACCATGCCTGGGGTAATGTGTGGGCGTAAGAGTCTGCCTATTGAACGAGTTGGTCTTTATATTCCAGGTGGTACCGCTCCCCTATTCTCTACGGTGCTGATGTTGGGTGTACCCGCACAATTGGCAGGTTGCGCTCAAGTCGTACTGTGTACACCTAGTAATAAGGAAGGCGAAATACACCCAGCGGTGCTTTTTGCAGCTCAACTGTGTGGTATCCACCAGATTTTTGGGATAGGTGGCGCACAGGCGATTGCGGCCATGGCTTATGGCACAGAAAGCGTACCAAAGGTGTGGAAGATTTTTGGCCCAGGCAATCCATGGGTTACTGCTGCCAAGCAACTGGTTTTTTTGGATGGGACAGCCATTGATATGCCTGCAGGGCCTTCAGAAGTAGCCGTTATTGCGGATGAAAGCGCAAATCCTGCTTTTGTTGCCGCTGATTTATTGAGCCAGGCTGAACACGGTACCGATAGTCAAGTCGTACTTATTTGTACCGACAATAATCTTATTAGTAAGGTTTTGGAAGCGGTGGAAGAGCAGGTGCAACAATTGCCCAGACAAGAGATTTCAAGAGCAGCATTGGCGAATAGTAAAGCGATTGGGGTCAAAAACATGCAAGAAGCCATGCTCGTTTCGAATATTTATGCACCGGAGCATTTGATATTGCAAGTAGAACAACCCGAAGCGTATGCGGCATTAGTGACTAATGCAGGCTCCGTGTTTCTTGGCCATTTTACGCCTGAAAGTGCGGGTGACTATGCATCTGGCACCAATCATACCTTACCCACTAATGGTTTTGCCCGCGCTTATGCTGGTGTTTCTTTGGATAGTTTTATGAAAAAAATTACGTTCCAAACAATTACAAAAGTTGGGCTAAATAATATCGGCACCACTATTATGGAAATGGCTCACGCAGAAGGACTAACAGCGCACGCTAGGGCCGTTTCTATCCGAATGGACGCTCTTAAAATGTCTTATACTGTCAAATCTGGAATTAAGTAAATAATAATATAATTTTGATTTAAAGAAAAAAATCGACACAAAAACATAAAAATCATTAAAAATACTTTTCTTAAAAAATAATATTCTTTTTTTTAGCAAAAAAAAGAATTATTACATAAAAATGATAGTCGAATTAAAATAGTGACTTTTTAAGATCTTCTTTTTAACACTTACCTTTGCATTGTATAAAAATCGTGTAATTTTAGTATAAGAATTTTCCAAATTGAATGTATAATTAATTTGCCGTTATCGTGACTTTTTTTACCTATTTATCAGCGAACGCCTATTCCTAATTGTACCGTTTTTTTGAAGAAGTCTTATACAGTGTAACAATTAAATTTTTTCGTGTTATGAGAAACGTACTACCATCCGTTCTTACTATTATTTGTGTGCATGCTACTGTTTTATTAAGTGCTGCGCACCCATTTCTTTCGTATGAATTATTTCATACACCCACTGATTCTTTTGCGCCCGGAGTTGATCTCCAAAGCAAATCAGACATTTTGGCAAAATTTGCCAGTACTCTTAATTTGGAAACAGCCCAAAAAGAAACTTCAGTTATTGAAGATGCATCCTTTTTTGATGAATCTCTCATTAGCGACAATATGGCATGTGTGGAAGGAGGTGCCTTTGTTATGGGTTGTTTTGAAGGACAAGGCGACTGCTGGGCAACAGAAAAGCCCGCTCATCTCGTTATTGTTAAAAGTTTTCATATTAGCAAATATGAAGTCACGCAAAAACAATGGAGACAAATTATGGGTACAAGCCCATCTTTTTTCAAAAACTGCGACGATTGCCCCGTTGAGCAAGTTACTTGGAATGAAATTCAGGAATTTATTAAAAAACTGAATGAAAAAACAGGTAAAAACTATCGCCTCCCTACTGAGGCAGAATGGGAGTTTGCGGCCAGAGAAGGTGGTAAAAACATCACCTATGCTAATGGAAAAAACATTGCAGATGATACTCAAATGAATTTTAATGTCGGTTCGGCACTGAAAAACCAAATTACGCCTTCTGCTACTGTACATGAATTCCGTCAAAGAACCGCACCTGTTGGTAAATCTACACCCAATAAGTTAGGTATTTATGACATGAGCGGTAATGTGTGGGAATGGTGCAGCGACAACTACGCTGCATATACCACAGCAGAAGGCGAACAATCCAGTACACCTGAGTCTAATACCTTAAAAGTAATGAGGGGTGGTTCTTGGAAAAACGCAGCGCCATTTTGCCGTACGACTAGCCGGAATAAAGAGCAACCCAATAAAGGAAATATGCTCGTAGGATTTAGGTTAGCAAGATAAACTATTCTACTTCAAAGATAGAAAGGGGGCTTTTTTTAGTGAAATACTAGAAAAAGCCCTTATTTTTTTATCCATTTTGCTCTACTTTTACCCTACTGGCCAAAAATATAGAAATTCCTATCAATGCAATAGAGCAATAACCTACCATTGGATAGTTTTCTAAGCGACCATACTCGCCTTCGTGTACCATAGATCCTGCTATAGTAACTGCAAGCCCCGATGCTAATTGCTGCACAGAAGAATTAATACTCATAAATCCACCACGTTGCTGCGGCGAAACTACGCCTGATACTAAGGCTTGAGTAGGTATCATCCTGCCGTTAACTGCAATAAAAAAGAATCCAGAAATGGCTAAAACGACCCAAATGGGCATTACCCAAAGGTTGGTAATCAACCAAACGGGTATCATTGAAATCAAGGCAAAAATACTAAACACGGGAAATTTGCCGTATTTGTCGGCAATTTTGCCTACTAAGGGTGCTGAAAAAATGGTTAATGCCCCACCAACAAGGTAAATTAAAAATATTTGGTCTTGGCGAAAGCCAACATTACCCACCAAAGATGGAGCGATAAAAGGAATGATACTAAAATGTCCCATCATTAATACCGCAGAAAGCGACAAAGCACGCATTTGGTTCGGCGACTTTATAATATCGGTCAATACATGCAGTGGATTTCCTTTTGGTTGATCAGAAGCAATATGTTTAGTCATGGAGGGTATAAACAAATAAATACCAATAGCCACCCCTACCCCAATCAACCCGATAGCCAAAAACGGAATATGCCAACTATATTTCGATGCCAACCACAAACCGCTGGGTACACCCGCTACTGATGCTAGGGAGAAAGCCGTCATTAATACTCCCATAGCACTTGCCCGACGTTCGTAAGGAAAGGAATCACTCACAATGGATAGTACTTGTGCGCCAATCATACCGCCAAATAAACCGGCCAAAACACGTGCAGCCACCAATGCGTAATACCCCGGTGCAAAAGCGCAGGCAAATGTCCCTAGTAAAAAGCCAATATATGCAAAAAATAGCAACTTTTTACGATCAAAGCGATCCACAAAAAAGGCAGCAATAAAACCGCTAATACCTGCGGTAATACTATAGGCGGATACTGCAAATCCAAACTGTTGTGGGTTAATTTTAAATAATCCCATTAATTGGGGGCCTAATGGCATCATGATCATAAAGTCCATGATGTGCGTAAAATTAACCGAAGCGAGTATAAATAGTAATAGGCGTTCTTTTGAGGTCACAAAAAAGAGTTTTGAATGAGCAAGAGGTATGAAACAATTGTAACAAAACACCTTTTTCCTACAATTGTTTCATACACTCGACCCCATTTTTAGGCACGGTATCGAAATAACGTCCTTATCGAATCAACGTGACATCACCTTTGTACATTTCTATGGTTCCATCAATCAACTCAACTTCTAATAACCAAATATACACACCTGAATTGGCCGTTTTGCTTCGCAAATGGCCATCCCATTGTAAATCAAAATCGTTTGGCATCCGATTCTCCTTACTATGCACCAAATTACCCCAACGATCAAATACCTGAAACTGTTTGACACGTTGTACTGATGCACCAAACCCGGGTAAAAACCTACTATTTTGGTCATCCGCAGGATTTACTGCAAATACATTTGGGACAAAAACCTGCTTAATCCGCTCAATCATAATAGTCATTTGATCGGAAGCCGTACAACCATTTATATCTGTCACTGTTAGCGTATAACGAATGGAATAATGTGGTTGGGCATAAGTTGCTAACGCATTTGAATCCCTCAAAAAATCGGTATTATCCCAAGCATACCGTACAATATTAGTTGCTGTCGTTAGTATATTCAGTTGCAATGAGTCCCCAAAGTAAAGTGCTGTATCTCGTGGTAAATCCAATAATAATTGACCGGGTTGCGATATCCTTAAATCCGTTGTATCACTACAACCATAAGTATCAATGGTATAAACCGTATAGTCTTTAGCAATCAAACCCGGATATTGATTTGTTGCTACAAATGGCGCACCATCAAGGCTATACATCAAACTATTATCGGGCGATTTAATATTAATTTGCCCATTGTTTTCACCAAAACACCGCACCGAATCTGCCGTAATTTCAGCAATGATGGGCGGATAACCAAATACATTAATACTGCCTGTTTCTGTACAATTGTTTGCATCGGTAATGGTCAATTGATAATTACCCGGTGACAATTCATCAATATCGGCATTATTGGGTAGATTGGGCGACCATTTATAGAGATATGGGGGCTTACCGCCGTCAACTGTAGCCCTTATACTACCTGTTGGCTCGTTGAGACAAGAGGAATCTGAGGTAATTCCAAAGGTAATCAAGGGTTGAACAATCAGTTCCACGGTATGCGTTGAATCACACCCATTTTTTGCCATAAATACTTTGGTGTACTTCCCAGCGGTATTCTGACTTTGTCCAAAAATAATAAACGAACCTTCGGGACAAATCGTTTCACTTTGCGCAGTTGCAAAAGTATCTTTTGCTATGACATTGATATAAATGGTTGAATCACAACCTTGTATAGTTGACAATGGAAACAACTTAGATGTGCCAGGAATGATGACCGTGTTGAGTTTGGTGACCACATCGCCTTTACAAACCAACGTATCTATTTTTACATAAAATGTGTCATTCACCGTCAAGAATAGAGTATCCGTACTTTTGCATCCATTGAGAAAACCTGCTTCCAAAATGATATTACCCGAATTTTGGCGATAGGCTGTAACAGAGGCGCAATTGGTACAATCATACACTGGTCCAGGTTTCCAAGCATAATAATCAAAACCGCTTTCCGCAATAGTAACTGTTTCACCCTTACAAATGGACAAATCCGGTCCAAGTACTACAACAGTACTGCTATCTATGCCTACAACTAACGTATCCGTTTGAATTACACCACAAATATCGGTGGACTTTACCCAAAAAACACCCGCGTCAGGTACGGTAAAATTGGGGCCGGTAATACCATTTTGCCAAACAAAACTGACTAAATCATTACCCGAAGCATTAAGTGCTACCGTAGCATTATCACAAATCAAGGTATCATTACCCAAAAATACCGTTTCAGGGTTATAGGCGTAGAAAAACTTGGTAAAATTATTGGCAAATCCGCATTCTCCAAGACTAGTTACTGGGAATTGGCTCAAATTATACGGTGCTGGCTCGGAGTGGTCGTCGTTCAACGCGATATAAATCGTATCATTAATGACTAAATCCCGAGGGACTTTTACGGCAACTGAATTGCATGCACCCAAGGCTACAGGAAGTCCAATTGGAGCAGTGCCCACCCAAACTGCCGCTTGTACGAGCGGATTACCCTGATAAACCGAAACTGGCATTTGAGCGGGGAGTATATTATCACCCGTATTACAGATTTCTAACGTAATTTCAATAGAATCTTCAAGACAAGTAGCCTTCACAAATGAAATGCCTCCATCGGGAGAAGGAAAACTAGGGTTAAAAAACTGATTAAGGAAATTATTCATTTTCAAACTATCACCTACTATGTGATGGTTTTGTTGGTACTGAGGCACACTCAAGTCGTCGTTGATATTGGTGCTAAAATAGCCATGTTGGTTCCACACAGGACGAGAAGAAATACCCGGCGCGCCCACTGCTTCATAACAAACCACCCGACCCGAAGCACCACCAGCACCGCATTCAATGACTATTTCAGTTTGTCCATCCGCATCAACATCCAAAATCAAAGGATTTTCGATATGTGTTGCTGAAGTACAATTATCTTCCCATTTAATTTGGCCTGTAGCACCTTCCAATATTTGTAATTTCGCTTGACCGCGATAAACGACATCGGCAGTACCATCGCCACAAAAATCAAAAATACTCGAACAAGTAATGGATGATGCGTCAAATGTTTGGCTTTTCCACATTTGTGTGAAATTATTCTTCAAGGCATAAAGCCAAGGATAACTCACAAAACTAACCTCCAACTGGCCATCGCCGTTCAAATCGGCTACATTTATACGACTTGCACCTTCTATATAATTATTTAATAACCTGAATTCACGCAAGATCGTTGGGGTTTGGATATCCCAAACATAAGCATAGTTCCAATTGTTTTTTTGGCCTTGCACAATGGCATCCAAATCACCATCTTTATCAATATCGGCCACACTAGTAAAGCCATCCGTGTATGCAGCAGGCGCAGAAACCACTACTGTAACCGCACCTGTTACAAGATTGACAGATAAAACCTGATTACCGGCAACAATTTCAAGTCCTTGGCAATCGGGGCAAAAACTATCCGGTAATACATCAATAGCGACCGGCATATTAAACGAGAAACCGTTGTTTTTCCTAAATGGATGCTCACCAGCCGACATGTTATTATCGCCAGAAGCCAATAATACCCCTGTTTGTCCGCTAAATACTTGATTGCCTACATTAATTTCTGGCCATCCATCGTGGTCAAAATCGGCAATATTAGGTACTGAAAAACGGTATCTTTGGTTATAACCTACTTGTATGGCAGAGGCAAATTTCAAAGCACCCAAATGGGAATAACAGCGTAAAATTCGGTCATTACCAATAATAACAATCTCACCAAAGCCGTCTTTATCCAAATCGGCAATTGCCGGTGCTGTGCCACCCGGCAAATCAGTTGGGGATACAATGGTTAACTTTACAGCACCTGTTTTTCCATCAATAATAAAGATGTTTTTATTTTCGCAGTGATAGGTTACAATTTCGGGGACACCATCTTTGTCCATATCGCCAGCAACGAGCGGTGAATAGGTATCTGTTTCGGCGGGACTAGTCCATTGTATGCCTAATGAAACCTGACCGCAGGGCGGAATGTAATAGCAATCGGCATTACAAGTAGTATAATAAAAATCGTCACATTGGCCCGTACAAGTGCAATCTGTATCGTAGCAATCAATGAGGCCGTCGCCGTCGTCGTCAATACCGTTGGTACAATTCTCAGTGGTTTGTGCAAAAGATAAAAATGGAACGAATACAAAAGCCAAAAGAAGTTTTTGGAAACAAATGGTCTTTTTGGCAATGGAGTGGTAAGTTTTGAGCATAGAATGGAAATGGTTATGTTTTGTTCGGCACACAAACGACAACGTGAATGATTTCGTGTTCGCTTATCTCCAATTAACAAACAGTTTAGTATTGCTGCTCATGAAAGATTATACAGTAGAGGGGAAAGTGGATTAAAATAAAAATATTTAACGGAGGAATGGTGCCGAATTAATCTTTTGGTTTTTCTTTTTTGGGTACGGGATCTTCGCCAAAACCACCCCAAGGATGGCAACTTAGGATTCTTTTTGCGGCTAAATACGAGCCTTTGAAAAAACCCCATTCATGCAACGCCTCCACCGCATAATGCGAACAAGTGGGCGTATAACGGCATTTATTGGCACCTAATAGGGGCGACAACGTAACTTGGTAAATCTTAATCGGAATAATAAAGAGGTATTTTAGCATAATCGCAGCAAAATTAAGGGTTTTATTGCATATTGTCATAAGTACTGTTGATCTTTATCGTAACATTGCGGCAAATTTTTTTAATTATGAAAAGCACACTCTTTTTTGCCCTTTTTGGATTGCTTTTTACAGCAACAGTTACGGCGCAACCCGACCGTTGGCAGCAGCGCGTCAAATATGTGATGGACATCAATATGGATGCCAAAGCGCACCAGTACCAAGGTTCAATGCAATTGGAATACACCAACAATAGCCCCGATACCTTAGACAAAGTATTTTATCATTTGTATTTCAATGCGTTCCAGCCCGGAAGCATGATGGATGTCCGTTCACGCACGATTGCGGATGCAGATTCGAGGGTAGCCGACCGTATATCTAAATTAAAACCGGATGAGCAAGGCTATATTAACGTAAAAACATTGACGATGGAAGGCACCAAATGTACGTTTGAAACAAATGAAACGATTTTGGAGGTCACCCTACCCAATGCCATATTACCCGGCAAAACTGTCCGATTTGATATGGTTTGGGATGCACAAGTTCCTATCCAAATTCGCCGTTCGGGGCGCGACAACAAAGAAGGTGTTGATTATTCTATGGCACAATGGTACCCTAAAATGTGCGAATACGATTACCAAGGCTGGCACTCTAATCCTTATGTTGCACGTGAATTTTACGGTGTTTGGGGCGATTTTGACGTTACTATTCATATCGACAAAAAATACGTGGTTGCAGCGGGTGGATACTTGCAAAACCCACAAGAAATTGGTTATGGTTATGCATCCGCAGGTACTACTGTCCAACAGCCTGCGGGTGACTTGCTCCACTACCATTTTCTAGCACCCAATGTCCACGATTTTGTATGGGCGGCCGACCCTGATTATAAACATGTGGCGATCAAAGCAGAAGATGGAACTACCATGCGGTTTTTCTGGCTTTCCGGCAAGTCTTATGAAGACCAATGGCTCAAGCTCCCTGCCATTATGAGTCGTGCGCGCACACACATGAACAATAAATGTGGCAAATATCCCTACCAAGAATACGCTTTTATCCAAGGAGGAGATGGCGGAATGGAGTACCCCATGGCTACACTCATTACAGGTAATAGGTCACTCAACAGCCTTGTAGGTGTGTCCGTACACGAGCAGCTGCACACGTGGTATCAAATGATATTGGGTACCAATGAATCGCTTTATGGCTGGATGGACGAAGGTTTTACCTCATGGGCAGAATCTTATGTTGAAAACGAACTAGCGCGCGAAGGATTGATGGGTAACAAAAAACCAGAAGAACAATATTGGGAAGGTAATTTAAAAGGTTATATCGCCTTGGCGACCAGCGGTAAAGAAGAGCCGCTTACGGTACATGCAGACCACTTTAAAACCAATTATGGCTATTCTTTGGCCGCTTATGTAAAGGGATGCGTGTTTTTGACCCAAATGGAGTACATTATTGGTAAATCATCCTTTGATAAAAGTATGTTGCGGTATTTCAATACTTGGAAATTCAAACACCCAAATACGAATGATTTGATTCGAATTTTTGAGAAAGAGAGCGGCCTTGAACTCGATTGGTACAAGGAAGACTGGGTAAATACGACAAATACTATTGATTATGCTGTAAAATCGGTTGAAAAAGAAGATCGTAAAACGACAAAAGTGACCATCACACAATCCGATGTGTTTGCAATGCCTTTGGATATTGTGGTAACGTATAACAATGGGGACAAGGAACTCTTTTATATCCCACTGGAATCTATGCGCGGTGCAAAACCAGCAGAAAACAATATGGAACGCACTATTTTGCCCGACCACCGTTGGGTTGACATGGAGTTTTCATTTGAAATACCAGAAAAAATGAAGAAGGTAACAAAAATTGAAATTGACCCAACAAAACGCTTAGCAGATATTGACTATAGCAATAATTCTTGGGAGCAATAGTCTAAAAAAACTGAAAAAGCCATCCCGCAACTAAGTGGGATGGCCTATCAAAATGGTGATATTTGTTTTTCAAAGTTAGGCTAAAAATAAGTGGGATGGCCGCCCTCAGTGTGGAGAGAAGGCTTTGGTCAAACAATCAGTTTTGGTCATGCGGATTAAATAAATCAGTTGTTGATATTGTGCATGGGATTAAACAAAAATAAATAGTTTTTGAACTGGAGGCGGGATTAAAAAAAGACAATCAGTTTTGAGCAATACAGATTAAAAAAAAAATCGGTTTTTGATCTCTGTATCAATGGATTAAAAAAAGTAAATCAATTTTGAGTAATACAAATTAAAAAATCGGTTTTTGATTTGTATCAATGGATTAAAAAAAGACAATCAGTTTTGAGCAATACAGATTTAAAAAATCGGTTTTTGATCTGCATCAATGGATTAAAAAAATCGGTGTATGGGTTTAATGTACGAGTAATTTCCCTGCTGCGATTGGCTTACCATCGGCAGCAAGCCTGTAGAACAGTAATCCAGCCGGTAATTGGTCTCTGTACAATTGGAATGTGGCATTGGAATGTATGCGATTAAAAACCAAGCGACCTTGAGCATCCACTATCTCCAATAGATAGGAATTTGCTGAAACGCCTGTTACCTCAAAAGTGGTGCTTTCTACGAATGGATTGGGATAAACCCGCAGATCAGCGCCCGGGAAGTAAATTTCTTTCGACTGTACGGATACCTCCAAAAAGGAATCGCAGACAGTATGGAAGGTTTCATTGGTTAAAATAGATTCGTTAAAATCGAATCCGATAGCAGCAGTGTTTAATATTTCTGAACCGCATGGCACGTTCGGTTTTTGGGAAACACGGAACTTGACATACCCTTCACTATTGCTGCTACCGGTCGGTGCTAGATTAATGTTCGTCAAAGTGAACTGAACTATTCCGTCACCATACACCGAATAAGTATAAGGATG
>JBEAVK010000072.1:0-7287 GCA_041160955.1 Bacteroidota bacterium | reverse complement strand
AATTTCATCCTATCTTTCGCCCAATTCCTAAACACCTTGCTTCACACCTAAAACAGTTTTTGACTTATGTCCGACAAACAAAACGAATTTACACCTTATATTCTCCCCTCCAATACTTCGGTAAAGGAATTTACGGTACGCGCCGTTGTGCTCGGTGCCTTATTTGGTATCTTATTTGGTGCTGCTACGGTCTATTTAGCACTTAAAGCAGGTCTTACGGTATCCGCTTCTATTCCTATTGCGGTATTGGCCATATCCATTGGAAAGCGTTTTTTAGGTACTTCGATACTGGAAAACAATATTATCCAAACAGCAGGATCGGCGGGCGAATCCGTTGCAGCAGGCGTTGTATTTACCCTGCCCGCCTTTTTATTCCTCAGCGATGGTATCGGAAAAGGATTTTTCAACTATTGGACGATTTTAATGCTGGCCATTTTTGGAGGTATTTTGGGCGTTTTAATGATGATTCCCCTCCGAAAATCATTGATTGTAAAAGAGCATGATAACTTACCCTATCCAGAAGGGACAGCCTGTGCGCACGTATTAATGGCGGGCGAAAAAGGCGGCGATTTTGCTCGTCCGGCCTTTGTTGGTCTTGGTGTAGCCTTCGCTTATGCACTTTTACAAAAAGTATTCCGCATTATTGCCGAAACACCCGCTTGGGCTACCTCGGCGGTGAATAAATACCTGCCTGCTGCGCGGGTGAGTGGCGAAATAACACCAGAATACCTCGGTGTGGGTTATATCATCGGGCCACGTATTGCAGGCGTTTTGGTGGCTGGCGGTGTATTGGCCTGGATGGGACTTATTCCGCTCTTGGCTACCTTGGTGCCTCCGGGGACTATTGCCGCCCAACTGGACAAATTGGAACTACTGCGTATTTTCGACCCGGCAACGGGTGCATTAACGGGGTACAAATTTGGGTGGAATCCTGAAACACTCACTTTTGGCGACCTCACAAGTGCTATTTATCGCGCTTATGTACGCCAAATTGGAGCAGGAGCAGTAGCGGGCGCAGGTTTTATCACGCTGTTAAAAACCCTTCCTACTATCGTCGGCTCGTTTAAAGAAAGCCTTGATACGATCCGCAACCCTGAAAAAGCAATCAATATCGTACGTACCGACAACGACCTTAGCCTCAAAGTAGTGGGTATTGGAAGTTTGGCTTTGATTATTTTGATGGCCGTATTACCTTCTATTCCTGGCGATGGCATTTTGTCCAAATTACTGATCGGGGTTTTGGTCATCGTATTCGGCTTCTTTTTTGTAACCGTTTCCAGCCGTATTGTGGGTATTATCGGTTCTTCTAATAATCCCATATCTGGTATGACGATTGCCACCATCATGGGTACAGCACTGATTTTTATTGGTGTGGGTTGGACAGGTAAGTTCTACGAACCGATGGCATTGGTGGTGGGTAGTATGATTTGTATTGCTGCCGCTAATGCAGGTGCTACTTCGCAAGACCTAAAAACGGGTTATATCGTAGGCGCCACGCCCCGATACCAGCAATTAGCACTATTTATTGGCGTTATTGTTTCTTCTACTGTGATTGGTATGACTGTTTTGTACTTGGACAATCCGACAGCCGATTTGCGTGCATTGGGCGTTCAGCACGCCATTGGCTACAAATACGATGCACCACAAGCCACACTGATGGCTACTTTAATTAAAGGCTTACTCTCGTTCAATCTCGACTGGCAGTTTGTGTTGGTGGGTTTGTTTATTGCCATTACGATGGAATTGTGTGGTGTAAAATCGCTATCGTTTGCGGTGGGTTTGTACTTGCCATTGTCCACTACATTGCCCATTTGGATTGGAGGTGTGCTCAAAGGCTTAACGGACTGGATTGGGCAACGCAAAGGCGAAGCCGCCGAGGATGCCGATTTGGGCAAAGGCAGTTTGTTTGCGACTGGTTTGGTGGCAGGTGGTGCATTGGCGGGTGTGGTAGTTGCTTTATTACAAGCCTCCGATGGTACAGCAAAAGCATTGAATGGCATTAGTATGGAACATGGCTTAACGGCATGGTGTGGCGAAGGTGGATACCAGTTATTAGGAACAATATTTTTTGCTGCTTTGGGCTTGATATTAATTAGGGTAGCGCGGAGTAAGTAAAATATCCATTTATCAAATACAGATAATGACATTGTAACACAAATATAATTCAATAGGGCAATCAATGCACCAAACGCATTGATTGCCCTATTTTAAAAACCTCTTGTTCTAAATGCGAAGCATAACCAAATATCAATACACACTGAGTCGTTGGTTACAAAATTCGGCAACACCAATTTCTTTACAATCCATTGTAAATTGATAATTATGACAAATAAAAATTGCACTATTCTGGCTCTACTCCTCTTTATTGGCCACACCCTATTCGCTCAACGTGAAGCCTGGACTTGGTATTTTGGATATCGCGTCGGTTTAAGCTTCGCAAATAGCTCACCCGTTCCTTTGGCTGGCAGCGCTATGTGGGCGGCAGAGGGTTGTGCATCCTGGTCCGACTCTTGTGGCAATCTCCTGTTTTATTCGAATGCTGGTACGCATAACCTAGATGATCCTATTTTTAATAATTTTGAAGGAGGAGGAATATGGAACCGCAATCACCAACTCATGTATGATATACCGCTCACGGAAGGCGGGGATGCCAGTAGCGCGCAAGGTGCACTAATATTACCAGTACCTGGCTCTAACAGTAAATATTATCTCTTTACAGTTGATTACATTGATAACACCTTGGCTTCAATGAGTAAAGGAATTCGCTACTATATGATTGATATGAATCTGAATGGGACTTTGGGCGGTGTTGTTCTGGCCAATCAGCTCATTTATGCACCCGCAGCAGAAGCATTGAGTGCCGCAAAACATGAAAATGGAATAGATTATTGGCTGATCTCTATAAATAGAGCAAGCAATGATTTTATTGTAACTCAGGTAACGCCTCAAGGCATTCAAACGCCTATACTACAACCTAATGGCCAGCCACTAGAATTGGGGGATATTGCTAGGCCCATCAAAGTTGCTCCCAATGGTGACTATATCTGTCATGCAAGCAGACTCTATAAGTTTAATCAGGCAACAGGCGAAATTAGCTTTTGGGCAGATTTGAGTGCTGCTGCTGATAATATTAGTAGTTATACTTTTTCCTTTTCTCCCAAAAGCCGCTACATCTACACGGTTAACAATTCCTCCTTTTTACAACGTTTTGATGTTACCGCAACGGATATAGAGGCTTCTAAAGAGGTGCTGGTTAGTGATAACAGTATCGGACAGCCTGGAATGATGCAAATTGGGCCTGATGGCAATATATATTTGGTGGATTTAAAGATAGGCCAAGGACTCTCCGTGATCATGCACCCGGATGACCCAAACCCGGTTTTTAATGCATCAATGTTTATGTTTAATCTGTCGCCGACCTTCCCTGGGACTTCTTTGGGGTTGCCCAATTACCCCGATTGGCTCTTTAATGAATCCGAACAAAATGGCGGACTTGTGATCTCTGACACGATTGCCATTTGCCCCGGACAGGATACTTTATTAATGGGCCCCTCTAATGGAGGGTCGTACTTGTGGAATAATGGAGCAACAACCCAAAACCTAAGCGTTACCCAGCCCGGAACCTATGAACTGAAAACCACTTTAAATTGTCGGCAATACAAATTTGAGGTTATACCCCATGAGCCTATAAAATCGGTGGCTATTGAAGTTAGCCAGCCTGTTCCAGATATGCTTTGTCCAAGTGATACCCTCCAACTTAGAGCCGTGTCTCCGCTCGCTCTATCTTTTCTATGGTCAACGGGCCAAACGAGCGATGTGATTCGGGTGCCTGCCGGAACCACTTATAAGGTTACGGCCACTGATGGATGCGGTGCTTCGGCTGAAGCAAGCCAAAACCTTGCAGTTGGCGATGCCTGTTGTCAGATTCAAATACCGAATGCGTTTACGCCGAACAACGATGGCACGAATGATAGCTTTACACCTATATTAAGCGACTGTAATATTACGGCCTACCGAATGAGGATATTCGACCGTTGGGGCAAAAAAGTTTTTGAAACCAAAGATCCGGGGCAAGCGTGGGATGGAAAATACAACAATGCACCAGCCTCAATGGATGAATATGTCTATACTATAAACTATACATTTCGTACTCCCAGCGGCCAGGAGTTTATTCGAAATGAAAAGGGCGGCCTCTCCTTACTGCGTTAAGAGCGTGTTCGGATTTTAGGAATGGAATAAAAAACAAACAATAATTATCAAAACTACGCCATTAATTTACCCAAGCCTTATCCCCTTTTTTGTAAGGGAATGCACCATCATACCTACCCGGCACCGCTTCGTAGCGCAATACCTGCTCACACCCAATCTCCGAGGTAAAGAAACCAGTAACCGTTAGATCCTTTATTTTACCCCACCCTGGCTTACCCGATTTATCCGCGTGGTATTCCTTCTCAAAATATTTCAATATTTCAACCTGTTGTGCAGCCGTACAAGCCGAAAAACCCTTACCACCAAAATTCTTTTTTGCATAAGCATCTACACCAGCAAGCCAATTCATAAAGGCATCGCGGTCGGCAGGTTCATAACAATCTGCTACCATTTTTTGGATAAACTTATCCGTTCCCGCCGCCTTCGCACCTGGTGTACTCGTAGCAGGCACAATTTGTTCCGCAATATCAGCGATCAATTGCTCATCAGCAGGATTGAATCTAAAATCAGGGTTTTCAATCGTAAGGTTACCCCATGCTTTAAGAATATCCGGAAGGACAAGAGAACCGCCCACAATAAGTGCTACTTTTTTAATGGCTTCGCGCCTAGATAATATCGACATTGTATGTAAATGATTAAAATTTCAAGGCAAATATGGTGCATGAATTTGGATTATTGGTTGTTTTAAAAGAATAATTTTTATTCGCGAAAATAATTGCCAAGAACTAGGCAATTAATCAGTTTTTCGTATTAAAATTGCCCCCTGAAATTTGAATTTACTACTCTTAATATGAAAAAAAGAACATTCGATGCGATTGTAATTGGCTCCGGGGTTTCTGGAGGCTGGGCAGCCAAAGAACTCACCGAGAAAGGACTAAAGGTGATTATGCTTGACCGCGGCAAACCCCTCGAACATATCACTGGTTATGAAACCGCGACCAAAACACCTTGGCAATTCGAGCATAGGGGACGTATCACCGCGCAAGAGCGCGCCGATCACCCTTACTTGCAACGCGACTACCCATACAACGAAGAAACAAAGCACTATTGGTTTGATGACAAAAAAGCACCTTATGCCGAAAACAAACGTTTCGATTGGTTCCGTCCCGATATTGTAGGGGGCAAAAGTATTATGTGGGGGCGTCAATCTTATCGACTAAGCGAAACAGATTTTGAGGCAAATTTAAAAGACGGGCATGGTACCGACTGGCCAATCCGTTATGCAGATCTCAAACCTTGGTACGATTATGTAGAAGCGCATGCCGGTATTTCAGGCGAAAACCTCGGTATTCCTGAGTTCCCCGATGGAAACCTGCTCCCACCAATGGACTTGAATGTGGTAGAAAAGCAAGTAAGAAAAAGGATCGAATCCAGTTTCCCAGGCCGCCACATGACCATTGGCAGGGTAGCCAACCTCACTGTACCGCACAAGGGGCGTACCAATTGCCAATACCGCAACCATTGCCAACGGGGCTGTCCTTATAGCGGTTATTTCAGTACCCAATCCTCTACCTTACCTGCGGCTAGTGCGACAGGGCGTTTAACGGTTCGTCCACATTCTATTGTTAATTCTATTTTGTACGATGCCAAAAAAGGTAAAGCAAAAGGCGTGTTAGTCATCGACTCCGAAACAGGCGAACAGATGGAATTCAAGGCAAAAGTGATTTTTGTTTGTGGCTCTACTGTGGGTTCTACATGGATACTAATGAATTCCATTTCGCCAGAATTCCCCAATGGTTTGGGCAATTCGAGCGGTGTTTTGGGGCATTATATGATGGACCACCATTTCCGAACAGGTGCAAGCGGCATTTGGGAAGGGGACTTGGATAAATATGTCTTTGGCCGCCGTCCAAATGGTATTTATATCCCACGCTACCGCAATCTTGGTACAGAAAAGCGCGATTATTTACGTGGTTTTGGTTATCAAGGTGCGGCTAGTCGGTCAGGCTGGCAACGCGTGGTGGCCGAGATGGGCTTTGGTGCAGAAATGAAAGAACTGGCTTCCGAACCCGGCAACTGGACTATGGGCATGACCGGATTTGGCGAATGCTTACCTTATTTCGAGAATCATATCAAACTCAATAAAGACGTAAAAGATAAATGGGGGCAACCCACTTTACTTTTTGATGTAGAGTTCAAAGAAAACGAGAAGAAAATGCGCAAAGACATGGCCAATGATGCCGCCGAAATGTTTGAAGCCGCGGGTCTAAGAAACGTAAAAACGTATGATAATGGTTCGTTTCCCGGTATGGCTATCCACGAAATGGGTACTGCACGTATGGGTCACAGCGTAAAAGATTCGATCTTGAATAAATGGAACCAGATACACGAGTGCAAAAATGTATTTGTAACAGATGGCTCTTGTATGGCCTCCAATTCAAACGTAAATCCATCCTTGACTTATATGGCATTAACAGCGCGTGCCGCTGATTATGCGGTGAGCGAATTGAAAAAGAAAAACTTGTAGGATTATTGCCGCTATTGATGCGATTATAAAGGGTTGTGGAGGGCAGTGCATGTAAAAACACATCATGCACTGCTCTCCCACCACCACCTGTTATTTTGATGCCGCTTGCTCTACATAGTACATGATCCAAGCCCATTGCCGCTCGTAGGGCACTACTTCTACTTCAAAACTATTGTCCACGACTTCTGCTTGTACAGTTGACATACTATGCAGTGTGTTATGCGCTGTTTTGATAAGCGTTTTGGGATTGTGGAGGTGTTTGGGTAGCAACCCAAGCAAGTTGATAAAGCAATCGGAGCGAAAATGCTCACTTTTTTCATCAAGGTTACGAGAACTGTATTTTTTGATGGCGTCTATTTTATTACAGATCATATCGAAGTTGTCTTTATGCTCTTTCAGATCGGAAAGCAAAAAAAGCACTTGCAAAATAAGCAGTGGAATATTGCCGCCACGTTTGTCTTGGGTATAATTGGGCATTTCGTTCATCAGGCGACTAAGCCGAAAACGCGAGGTGGACTGGTCGTCATTATCCCAATAAGATTTATTTTCTACCTTCCCAATAAAATGTAAGTACCCAAAATACAAGCGCCAGGTTTCTTGATCTACTTCAG
>JBEAVK010000048.1:0-14660 GCA_041160955.1 Bacteroidota bacterium | reverse complement strand
TCTCCCACCCAGTTCACACTTCCCCACTACACAACATTAAATACCAAACAGCAGTAAACCAAATAATCCCCACAGGGCCCCCGACCTTCGAAAAGCCCGAAAATACCTTTTACCAAGATGTATATTACATGCCTACTATAATCCGATGAACACCTATCCATAACCCTGGATTACAGGATGAAAACACCTGGTTGACCAAATTTGAAACACCGCCTTTCCGTCCCAAACGGAAGGGCGTTTTTATTGAATGGCTGCCGGAGGCGTAACCGAACGCCAAACAACAGCCGACATCACCTGTCCAACCGCTTTTAATACATCGCGATCGATAATGGTCATATTGTCGTTATGTGTATGGTGGTAAGACCCAAAAACATGGGCACCATCATTGGGTAAGCTAATGACATCAATCATTGGGATCTTGGCGTGACGCGCTACAAATACGTGGTCGTCGGTAATACCAGGGCCAAGTATATTTACAAAATAATTGCCATAGCCCATATCATTAGCCAATGCCCATATTTTATCCACTGTTGTGGGGGCGATACTCATCGAAATACCTTCTTTCATAAAGCGGGCACCTTTTGCTCCAACCATGTCCAACAAAATGGCATAATAGGGCTGATAACCGGCACGATGCACGTTTTTTCCCCAATATTGTGAACCAAGACACCATGTTTCGCTCTTGTTCTCACCATCATCATCGCCCTGATCTTCTGCATCAAAACAGATCAGATCCACGCCAATATCGGGAGGAGAAGATTTGAGCAGCCGCGCAATTTCGAGCAAAATTCCTACGCCACTCGCACCATCGTCTGCACCATCAATAGGTTTTAGGGTGTCGCGGGTATCTTTGTCAGCAGCAAAACGGCTATCCCAGTGCGCGGCAAGCAGAATCCTTTTTGGGGCTTCTGGTTTGTATTGCGCTATGATATTCACGCTATTGAACGTGCCACCTTTGTAGTGTGGGGCAGTAAATGTTTGCTCTATAACGGTAAGACCATAACTGCGAAAAGTAGCAGTGAGCATGGCGGAACATTTTTTGTGCGCAGTTGTATTGGGTACACGGGGCCCGAAATCCACTTGTTTTTTTACAAAAGCAAAGGCACTATCAGCATTGAAATCAGGTACAGGTGCATCTGAAAACGCTGAAGGGGTGGGCGTGGAGGAGGCAATGGGTGTTTTTCCACCATTGTCTTTCCCTGAAAAAATATTACACGTTTGAAGACCTTGGGCCAACATGGCCAATACTGCTAATGCAAGCAGTATAATCGTAAATTTATTGCGCATGTGCTTTTTTTTGTAATGAGAAACTTATCGCTTCAAATGAACTTCCTCGGCCTGCAAAACCTGACGGTTGCTAAAATCTCCATGTCTATGGACAAAAGCAACAACTGAGCAGCGGTCTGCATTCCATTCTGGTGGCAAAGTTACGGTGTATGTTTTGGAAAACGCTTCCCTTGTACCAATCTCTGCGGTGATATTATCGCCCGTTGGTGCAGAAATCGCATCGCGGAATGCATGGCGGTGTACATAATCATTTACGCGTACTGTTCCTTTTTGTTGTACATCCACAATACTGTCTTCGGTGATATAAACGGACAAACGGATTTCTCCGTTGAGGATATCGTCGGGCGATACGTTCACTTTTACGTCCAGTGTACGGGTGTTGGCATTGTATGTTTTATCAACAAACAGACCAAGATTAGGTGACACTGCGGCGCGGGCGTTGATTGCACCTTTCCACGGCAAATTGATAAATATTTCTGTTTGATTGGCCAACATTTCACGATCTACACTCGCCGCAGGTGCGCCAGGATCGCCGTTGACAAAGATATAGTCGGCTACGGCGCGGCCATCGGGCGTACGAAAATCGTATTTACTATCGGAAAAAGGCTGGTCGAAACTAGCGGCAGCATGCAGCGCTACAATAATGAGTTTATCGTCAAGTGTTCCGACTAATTCTTGCAATTGAGCAGCACCATTAGGACAATTTTGGCAGCGTACCCCTGTGAGTTCTTCGACGAGTATTTTGCGCTCCCCAACTTCTAATTGAGGAATTACAATGGGTTTTTCTTCGCAACTTACCAAGAAAAACAAAGCGAATGTGGGCAAAAATAAATATTTCATAGTGTAAAATTATTTAAATTATTGTTTATGCGTTCCTAAAATGAAGAGTTCAGTTGCATCCTTACGCCGTGAAAAGTAGGCTCATACCTACAAATACCACCAGCACAATTGATGCCTTCTACCTGTTTGACGTAAGCAAGGCTCACGCGGGTTGTCTTATAAGAATACACAACGCCAACACTAGGGTAATGCAATCCATCAAATTTTGTTTTTTCTGATGGCGCATTCAGCGATGGATCGTGCCTTACCTTGTACATATCGGATACATAAATCAACCAATGCGGTGCCAAACCTAACTCGGCCAATGCAAATCCCCACGACCCAAATTCTTCTTCTGTGGCCAAATAAGAGGCTTCCATCCGGAGCGACCGACGCGGCGTAAAGCGATAGGTTACTTCGGTATAAGGCGTAAGTGCATCCACTTTTTTGCCTTTGCCTTGGTAGGTTTCTATATCGTATTTAAGGATTTGTAAGCCCACCAATGCTTGCCATTTGCGCTTGTATTTATAGATTATTTCTGGCGCAATTTCGCGGTAGAGTTCGCGGCCACTCAAGTTTTGGATATCTGAAAAATTGAGGCCAAAAGTCCACTTTTTATTAGGTGTATATTTCAAATCCAATTGCGCAGCCTGTTCGCCCAATTCCTGTGTATTGGGACTGAAACGCGCCGTAAGGCGGTAGGTATTTTGGCGCGCCAAAGGGGTGAGGTAATTGATTTGGCCTTGTACACCCACGAGAAACGGATCGGCCCTGAAACGGAAATTTTCAGTGCGTTTAGCCTCTAGGGTAGCCCCAAATTTGCGATTAGCCCATGAAAAACTGGTATAAAGGTTATAGCCATCGGTATTTACCAATTTGCCTAGAGTACCATTGGCTTGGGTCAAAAACTCGTTGTTAAGTACGTCTTTTGTTTTATAAGAGCCCTCTATATACCAAGTGAAATTGCGCGCAGAGAGCGTATTGTACACCGTAGCCGCATACGTATTGTATTGTGCGCCAGTACTATCAACGGGTTGGTAAGTGGCTATTTCGCTCACAATACGACCCACAGCATCGTTGTCCCAAGTACGTGCTATTACTCCTGCGCCCGGCGCGATAGAAATAGCCTTAGCAGAGTCTATTTGAACAAAACCTTCCAAGGCAGCACCGCGTAAAACAGGCCCAAAAGTAGAGAATTGACGCTTTTGTTTGCCTGTAAAGGCGCGGACTTGCCAGTTTTCATTAAATTCGTAGCCTACTTTTACACCATACAGCGCATTGTCGATCATCAACGAACGCTCCTCATAAGCACGGAAAATAGCACCTGACCCAATTTGATCGTAGAGGTATCCGGCAGAAATATCAAATTTATTTACTTTTTTATGCACAAACCAGCGGCCAATACCCTCATCACTATACGAACCCGTGGGATTGAGCAAGTTAGAATTATTGAACACGTCGAAACGAAGTCCCATATCAAAACCCCAGTTGGAGTAGTTGAGGTTGAGCCAACTTTCGGCACCAAATTTTTGGTAATCGTATTGAGGTGTGCCTGTGGCACCAATTTTTTCGTCGGTAATAAAGAAATTACCGTTGGTCATCAAGTTGCCTGTGATTCGGGAGGTATTTGTTTGAGCAACAGCCGTGCAGAGATTCAGCACTAAAAAATAACAGAGTAAATGAAATTTCATGAAGGAGTAATATAAAATTGCGCGCTAAGGTAATTAGGAATTTGGATTAATGGGCGAGAAAATGGTAAATAGTCCTGAATAGGACAAGATTTGACGAAGTACATGTAATCGGTTGGATACTCAAACTGTAAAATGTACAGACCTATACGCAGCCATTTTTGGCAAAAAACACCAAAAACGGCTGCGTATAATTTTTTATACCCAGCCATTTTTAGTAAAAAATATAAAAAACGGCTGCGTATAGATTTTTATAACCAGCCATTTTTCTGAAAAAGCCTTATATTTGTCCCAATTAAAGTAGCAAAAAACATGAAATTAATCGGTAGAAAGCAAGAAAAAGCCACTTTTATGCATTGTTTAGACAGCAGTGCATCCAAACTCATTGCGGTATATGGTAGGCGACGGGTCGGCAAGACGTTTTTAGTGCGTCAGTATTTTCAATCGAAAATAAGATTTGAGGTGGCTGGGCTGCACAATGGCGAATTGAGTGACCAATTGACCCATTTTACGGCTACCTTAGTAAAATATGGTTGCCAGGAAGCAAGCATACATGCCCCAAGATCTTGGGGGCAAGCCTTTGATATGTTGGAGCGTTTTATAGATGGCATGAAAGATTCAGGGAAGAAGGTGATTTTTTTAGATGAATTACCTTGGTTTGATACGCCCAAGTCAAAATTTTTGATGGCTTTTGAAATTTTTTGGAATGCCTACTGCACCAAAAGAAACGATATCGTGTGCGTAATATGTGGCTCTGCGGCTTCATGGATGATTAAAAAAGTGTTGAAAAACAAGGGCGGGCTGCACAATAGGGTTTCCGAAAAAATAAGACTTTCACAGTTTAATTTGCATGAAGTGGACTTGTTTCTCAAAGAAAAAGGCGTTAAATGGAGTAAATACGATATAGCCCAACTCTATCTAACCACAGGCGGAATACCATATTATTTGGATGCGATCCGAAAGGGGGAAAGTGTGGCGCAATTTGTGGACAGGACTTGTTTCACTAAAGACGGGATTTTGGCCGATGAATATAAGGTGTTGTTCAGTTCTTTGTTCGACGATAGTGAACGGCATTATCAGATTATTGAAGCCTTAGAAAGCAAAAAGCAGGGTCTTAACAGGATAGAGATCAGCGAAAAAACGAAATTGAATAGCGGTGGTACACTCACCCATGTGCTGAATGAGCTGGAAGAATCGGGTTTTATCGAGTTAGTTGTGCCTTTTCAAGGCAATAAGACAAAAGCACTGTATAAATTGGTGGATAATTTCACAATTTTCCATTTGAAATTCATGAAAAACAGCCCTCCGAAAACGGGCAGTAAATGGGTCAATATCGTTCAATCGCAATCGTGGGTAAGTTGGTCTGGTCTTGCTTTTGAACGACTTTGTTTTGCGCACCTTCCTCAAATCAGAAAGGCTTTAAAATTGGAGGCCATTCAATGCACTTTTTCGCCTTGGAAACACACCGCCGAGGAAGGTGGAGCGCAAATTGATTTGCTCATTGACCGGGCAGATAGGGTGGTGAATGCCTGCGAGATAAAATTTTCCAAAGCCGATTTTACGATTGATAAGGATTATGCGAAAAATCTAAGGAATCAAATCAGCATTTTTTCGAGATTGGATACAAACAAACGAAAAAATGTTTTCCTGACCATGATTACGCCCTTTGGCGTAACTCCAAACGAGTACGCTAATGAATTGGTACAAAGCGAGGTGGTATTGGAAAATTTGTTTGCAGATGCCTGAAAACGATAAACCAATCGAGGAGAGTACACAATTAAAAAACCCGATACTGCAATAAGCAGTACCGGGTCGTATCGTCAAACTAAAAAATCAATCAGTTTAAAGAATATTAGCCTTTTGGAAGGCCACCATTTGCTGGAGCACCAGGAACGCTTTCCTGAACAGGTGCAGTTTTTACTTCACCTTTGATCGTAAGTGTGTGCGTGTCTGTAGTCTCGTTAGTCGTCAAAGTTACAGTCTTTGTGAATTGACCTTCGCGATTGGTGTCATAGTTCACTTCGATATTCGCAGATTCACCAGGCATAACTGGCTCTTTCGGATAAGTTGGAACTGTGCAACCGCAAGAACCTTTAGCAGATTTGATGATCAAAGGCTCTGTACCAGTGTTTGTAAACTTGAAGTTACGAACGCGATCACTACCTTTTTCAATCTTACCATAGTCAATTGTAGTAGTTTCGAAGGTCATGGCTGGGCCGCTAGTTTGAGCATTAACACAAACGATTGCAGCGATAAATAAAGCGAATACTGAGATTAAGTGTTTCATGAAAGATGAAAATAAATGATGGTGAAAATTTTTTTGAATATTAGTTATTTCTTTGTCTTTAGGAACGAGAAATCAATAATTCATTTTTTTCTTGTTGCTTAATGACGGCACAAAGGTATAGGCGTCACCAATACCTAAGATATAATAGGCTGTTAATGATAGTCAAAATAGTGTAAATGGTCTAACGAGATTTTGCAAACAGTTGATCTACAATGCGTTGCAAAAACCTTTTATCTTCCGTAATGATGTCTGCATCGCCTTGTAACTGCTGTTGGAACTCAATTGACTTATTAAAACTGGTGGTTGCGCCTCCAATACTATCCAATCCGATGGTGACAATATAGGCATTGTCTTTGGGCAAAGTGGATTTATTGAGTACTTTTCCCTGCAATGTACCGAACTCGTAATAAGGATAATTATCCAACCGGATGATAACACGCTGATTGGGTTTTACTTTTCCGCTACCAATAATGGGTAACCGCGACCGTCCCATAATTTGAGTAGTGGTGGGGGGGGCAATAATCATAACCTGTTCGCCTTGCTTGACGTACTGGCGTTCGGTGTAAAATTTGTTTAAGGACACAATGCCCGGAATCGGTGCTGTGAGTAGATAGGCTTGTTTCCAGCGTTCCAAGGAAGTGCGCAGTGCGCTCAAAGTGGCCTTCAAACGTCCGGCAGAGGAATTGGCATCGAGGGTTTCGTCGAAACGTACTACACCGATACTCCGCTGTAAATTACTGATTTCTGCTTGTCGGCTGAGAATTTGGCCAGCATGGCTATTATAGGCGCGTTCTGCGGCTGCCAAGCGCTCTTGGTGCGGATCGAGTTCACGCTGGGAAATCGTTTTGTCCTGAAATAGTGCTTGTTGGTTGCTAAAATTCTGTTTTGCTTCGGCAAGTTCGGTAGCGGCTTTGCGCTGGTTGGATTGGTCTAGTTTGATACCGTTTTGCAATAATGCAATTTGTTGCTGCACCCCCGATACATTAGCGGTAGTAGCACCACGCCTATTGTTTCGGGCAAAACTATATTGTTCCAATTGTTGTACAAATGCGGCGTAATCATTCCCCAAGTCGCCCAATTGCAGCATACCACTTAACGGCGCTAATAGTAGCAGGCTATCGGCAGTGGCCACGCGTTCCCAGCGGTAAAGGCTTTTTTCCAATAGGAGGATATCAGCATAAGCAGCGGTATTTTCCAAAATAACCAAAGGCGTACCTGCTAAAATAGTATCATTATCGCGTACCAAAAAACGCGCAATATGCCCTTCCGTGCGGGAAACCACCTCAACTGGCGGCACCGCAGTGGTAAATTCGACCCGCGCTGTAATGACATCGGGGTAACGGATAAACCAACCAGCAATCAGCAGGAGGCAAAAGACGAAAATGACGACCGTGGTACCCCATCGGATGAGCCAACCGGGTGGTGTTCCTAGTATTTCGGATATATCTTCGGAACGAATATCGAATGCTTGTTGTTCTTTTTTTGCTTTATCGGTCATAATATAATTGTTTACTCGTTCCTCATAAGCAATGAGGTAAAGTGCTATTCAGGTCGCCATTTCCATCTTTTATGGCTCCAGAGCCAATTTTCTGGTTGTTTGCGTATTGTTTGTTCCACCATTGACATAAATATTTGCGTCACTTCGCCCGGTGCTGTGTGTGTGGTATCCATACACACCTCCGAGAATGTAAGTTCGTAGTAGCCTCGTTTGATGCGCTGTATTTCGTACATCATCACGGGGTAACCGTTTTTTACAGCAATAGCCTCCGTGCCGGGGAGACAGGCGGTGTGTTGACCAAAAAACGTAGCGGGAATAACTGATTTTTTATTGCCTGGAATTTGATCGGCCACCAGTATAAATACCGTTGGTGTGCCCCTATATTCTTCCACCGAAGCAAAAGTATCCTTCATGCTTTTGAGGATCATAAAACCATCGCGGGAACGGTTTTTGAAAAACCAACGGTCGGTAAATTTATTACTGAGGGGCTTATACACTCCAATAGATTTACCTTGTATGCCACCTCCAATAGTAAGCACGCCCCATTCCCAGTTATTGTAATGCCCGCCTGCGAGTACCACTGATTGACCACTTTGTAGCACTTTATTGATAAGATCGTAATTTTTGTAGGTATAGCGTTGTTTCAAATGAGATATGGGTACTGTTGCGCCTTTTAGCGATTCGAGTATAATATCTGCCAAATTTCGATACGATTCGCGAGCAATATGTTCGCGTTCTTCCTCCGTTTTTTCGGGAAAGCAGAGCAACAGATTGTCTTGCACCACTTTGCGGCGATACCCTATTACTTTGTACAGCAAATAGGCAACGCCATCAGAGAGGATATACAGCCCTCGGAAAGGTACCAGCCAAAACAAGCCGATAAGGCCACGGGTAATTAAGAATTCTATGTATTTTAGTAGCACTGTTTGAGTGTTGCAGTAATGCCTGAAAAGGCAAAGTTACGGATTTTGGCTTGATTGGTGCTTTGCAGGCCTATGTTTAATTTACAAAACCATCAAACCAGTATCCAATCCAAAAGCAATACGCCGATCAGTCCTACCACCCCTACAATGGTTTCCATAATGGTCCAAGATAGGAATGTATCTTTCAAACTCAGGTTAAAATAGGTCTTATAGAGCCAAAAACCAGAATCATTGACATGCGAGAGCATCAAACTACCTGCACCAACGGCCAAAACCAATAGATTAGGATCTACCTGCCCCGATTGCGCCAAAGGCGCGACAATACCCGCAGCAGTCATGCCTGCTACCGTGGCCGAACCTACGCAAACACGAATCAAAGTAGCGATGCCCCAAGCCAACACCAGTGGATGAACCGGTAATGACTGCAAAGAAGCACCAATTTGTGTACTCACGCCGCTATCGACCAATACCTGTTTCAACGCACCAGCCCCCGCAATAATAAACAGCAAACCCGCTATATCTTTGATGGCTTCATTGCACCAGTTCATTAAAGTAGAAATGGATTTGCCATTTTTGCTACCCAAGGTGTACATACCTACAAATAAAGCAAAAAGCAATACAAAAACAGGATCGCTCACCATGCTAATGACATGCTTAACGCTTGTACCGATGGTTGTAATTGCCATTGCAGCCGTAGATGCCACTAACAACAAAATAGGCAATAGTGCTGTAATAAAACTGTTGGCAGTACCCGGTAATTCAGATTCAGGCATTGGATCTACCCGGAATGTATCTAAGGGTTGCGCATCAATATGCCGCAGTGTTCGGGCGAATAATGGGCCAGCAATTACAACTGCGGGTACCGCAATAAGGATACCATACCATAATGTGCGGCGTATATCGGCTCCAAAAAGCGGTATCAATGCCGTAGGTGCAGGGTGCGGTGGCAAAAAACCATGCGTAACAGACAAACTAGCCAATAATGGTAATCCAATATACACGGCGGGTAATTTGTATTGATAAACCAAAGCAAATACCAAGGGTACCAACAGTACAAATCCGACATTGTAAAATAGCGGAATACCAACAATAAAACCCGTAAAAACCATAGCCCATTGCATGTATTTTGCGCCAAATACACGCATTAATACGAGGGCAATTTTTTGTGCAGCACCACTTTCGGCCACTATTTTACCAAACATAGCACCCAAACAAATCAGGGCTGCCATGGAACCCATCGTACTGCCGATACCTTTTTCAAGCGTTGCAGGAATTTTTTCGGGCGAAATACCCAAAACCAATGCTGTGGTGATGGAAGTAATTAAAAAGGCCAAAAATGGCGTAATTTTCCCCCAGGCAATGAGTAAAATAAGCAGTAGTAGTAACGGAATTAAGAGCATTACACTACCTGTACAAAATCGTCAATCACAAATCGGCCATTGCCAATACGCCACCAACCATTTACATTTTCAAGCAAAGTAAGGACATCACCCCGCTTGAATGAACCCAAGTTTTTCCCCGATGTAGAAGGAGCGGAGCGGATATTGAGTTTGGTTGATGTTACCCGTCCTTTTAATGCGCCCGAGGCGGGTGCAGGGCTTGGTGTCGCGTTACCTGTGCTAGAATTATTACTTTGTCCAGTAGCCAATTGGATGGCTTTTAAAGCATTGACGCGACCAAAACCGTATTTAACAGAGTGGCTGCTGGCATTATAAGTACCTGCTGGGCCTATTTTATCACAAGATTGGGCCAATACACCGCGCAACTGACCGAGTGTTAAATTGGGATTGACCGATAATATCAGCGCGCAAATACCTGCCACCAGCGGTGTTGCGCTGGATGTGCCACCAAAACCACTTTTATAACCCAATACAATATTGTTACTACCATCAATATCGCAGGTAGCGGTTGTGATACCCACGCCATCATCGCCATCTGTGGGGGCGCATAAAAAAGCATTTGGGCCAAAAAAAGAGTAACTAGAACTCATATCAAGGCTATTAGAGGCCGTTACACAAATGATATTGGGATCAGCCGCAAAATCACTGATTTGCCTTGGTTGGTTATTCGAAGCGGGATTGGCATTTCCTGCAGCAAAAAACATCGGAATACCTTTTCCGCCGCGACCTTCGGTGGCTAGTTTTTTGATATAATTGGAAACATAGGTACTTAGGCTAATAGGCTGTGGAAAACCCAAACTACAACTAATGATATCAGCCCCATTGAGCAAAGCGTGCTCAAAAGCGTTTTTAATAGCATCATCGCTGAGGATATCCAATTTGATAGGAATGATGCGCGCATTAGGTGCTGCGCCTAAAACACCCCTCGAATCCATAAATCCCGCCGCTACAGCAGCGCAAGAAGTACCGTGGCTAGACACACCAATAGAACCATCGGAAAAACGGCTAAGTGGCGACACATCGGAGGTTTTGGTAGCAGCATTAAATGGCGCGCGTACTTTGGTACCATCACCGCGCATTTGTGGGTGATCGGTCGCAAAACCAGTATCAATCACCGCTATTTTGATGCTGGGCGAACCGAGGCTTTGCATCGCCATCCAAGCGGCTTTTACTTTTGCATCAGCCCCTTTTTTGAAATGAGATTGGGAAAATACAGCATTCGGAATATCAATAATTGGAATACTCGCGCCCGTATTTTCCAAATGCCATTGCGTGTTTACAAATGTACCGCTTGGCGCACTAAAGCGTTCGGCTGGCACTGTAATAAATTCTGGTTCGGCAATGGCGATCATTTTTTTGTTTTTTTGCAATAATATAGCACATTTGATTGGGTTTGGCGATTTTGGTGTTACGCTCACCCGAATGGCATTACTGCTCACGACCTCTTTAATACTCAAGCCAAGGTCGATCAATATTTCGTTACGGTCATCTTCATCGCATTGATCGGTAAACTCAATATACAAATTACCACTTGGGATAAGCGGTGGCGTATTTGGGTTGTCATCTACATTCCATACATGCGAACCCGCACTTACTTCGGGCATGGCGCGCATTTTCTCCAATTTACTTTCGATGCCGCGTTTGGAGGCAATCATCTCGAAACCACCCATTGCAGGTGGTGCCGCAGCGCCGCGTGAGGATCGTTTAGTATCCGGTGTATATCTGATGGCAGCTTGTGTTGTGCTTTTGGTCAGGTTGAGGGTCATGCCGCCATACTGAATAGTTGTTTTATTTATTTTTTTTGCCATAATGATCTAGGTTTTAGATATAAACTGTAGTCCTTAGGGGCTAGAGGAGCGTCAATTTATGCAGCAAAAGTAATCGGTTTTTATAATTTTTTGAAATTAAATTGAGTGCGTAATAAAATCGGGGTATGATATTTTATTGATGCAAATAATGGATTTCAACGCTATTGTCGGGGTAACAGAAAAAGTCGCCCCGACAATAGCCCAAATAAAGTACTCCCACGGACATGAAGATCTCGGTAATGCCAAATTCAACGATCTCCAGGTGTACAGATGCAAGGAACTAAACCTTTGTTGCACCTCCTTGTTTAGTGTTCATGTCAAATACATTAACACCGGAGGATATCGATCGTATTATCCAAATGGCGTGGGAAGATCGTACGCCATTTGAGGCCATTCAGGTTCAATTTGGTTTAAAAGAAAAAGATGTGATCGAACTGATGCGCAAGGAAATGCGACGCAGTAGTTTTGAAATGTGGCGCGAACGCATGAAAGGGAAAAGTACCAAGCATCGTGCCTTGCGCGAAGCCAGTGTGGAACGCTTCAGATGCACACGCCAACGCAGTATAACCCTCAATAAAATTTCTAAAAGATGAGCAAACACTACTTATTTGCAGGTGCATCCAGCGCTATTGCACAAAATTTATTACAACAATTACACACTGAAGGCCATACCGTTACAGGTCTGAGCACTAAGGATATTTCAGACTTGGGCTACGACCAATCGTTCCAAGTATCGGATTATAGTAAGGAGAACCTCCCGAGTATCGACGGGCCGATTGACGGCTTGGTTTATTTCCCCGGTACAATCAATTTGAAACCCCTGCACCGCACGACAGAAGCAGAATTTTTGCAAGAATACCGGATCAATGCTCTAGGGGCGGTTGCATTTGTGCAGCAGTATTTAGCCAATTTGAAAAGCGCCGCGCCAACACCTTCTATTACACTGATGAGTACAGTAGCGGTAGCACAAGGGATGACTTTTCATACATCTATCGCAATGGCCAAAGGCGCAATTGAGGGCTTAACTCTGGCTTTGGCCGCCGAATTAGCCCCAACGATAAGGGTAAATGCCGTAGCGCCATCGCTTACCGCATCGCCATTGGCAGATAAACTGATCAATTCACCTGAAAAACTGGAGGCCAGTAACAAACGTCACCCGCTTCGCAGGGTAGGCCAACCGGAAGATATTGCCAATGCAATCCATTTCCTAATGGGTGAAAAAGCATCATGGGTCACAGGCCAAATTTTGCATGTTGATGGGGGTATGTCGTCGGTGAGGACGCTATAGGAAGTATATTTATGAAAAACCCCGAAGCCGCATCGTGCGACTTCGGGGTATAGTTATTGTTGCTGTCCTAATTTCGTGTTTTGCGGCCTCATTACTGGGCTGTTTGGCGAGCGCGCAACCCCAATACTTGCCCACTGTTTAGGGGGATTAGATATTAAATCACTTTCGCGCCAAATATATGTTTTCGACAGGTTGATAAACGAGCGGAATATGCTCTATTACCACATCGCTTTTATCCAACCCAAAAGCCTTTTCATCGGAAGAGCCTAACCGTTTGAGGAAAAAGTAGCCGTTTAGTAAAACCCCATCACGCAGCGAAAACTCATTTTCGACGGAAAGGAATTTTTCCAATACCACAAATTTAAAGTCAGGCTCCGGATTGTACCTCGTAGAGCCATCTGGCCGAATATGCAGATTGAGTTCGCGCCCTGCAACGAGTTCTTGAACAATTTTTTTGAAGTATAATTCTGACCGTGGCTGAATCTTAAATCCTAAATTAATATCCACCCTAATTACCTTATCATTGAGTAATTCATTAACGCTATACTCTAATGTGTAAGGTTCATCCGTCCTATTAATATGAAGGAACCAATAAACATCGGCCCGTTTGGGGTTTTTAGAAAAAATGGACTTTATGATCTTTTCCTCAATATGCCCTGGGTTATTTGCCTTGGTAAGATAAATCAGGTGCGTCGAAAACTTGGGTATTTCGTCATCGGTACTCAGGTTGTCCAACAAAGTACTGTAGTTTTTCAATTCTACAAATCGTACAAATCTATTATTAATTTTTCGGGCAAAATGCCAAACGTACATTACAGAGAAAAATACAGCACCTATAAGTACGGCTACTGAACCACCATGATTGAATTTTTGGAGATTAGCCACTAGAAAACTCAACTCAATGGTAATAAATACCAATAATATGCAGGTGACCAAGACCCGATTCCACTTTTTGACAAAAAGCAAATAATAGGCTAGCAATACGGAGGTCATCAACATGGTAACTGTAATGGAAAAGCCATAAGCAGCTTCCATATTTGTCGAATTTTTAAAATATAACACTACCCCAATACAGCCTACCCAAAGAAAAGTGTTCACTGATGGAATATAAATCTGCCCTTTGAGTTCGGAGGGCTGGCGTACATCCACACGAGGCCAAAAATTGAGCGACATTGCTTCCGAAATGAGCGTATAAGTACCCGAAATAAGGGCTTGTGATGCAATAATAGCCGCAGATGTAGCAATAAATATGCCCGGAAATAAAAACCATGCAGGCATCATTTCAAAAAACGGATTACGGTCGTTGAGTAACTTATCAGGCTGGTGCATCAACCAAGCCGCTTGTCCTAAATAATTGACAACCAGTGCTGTTTTAACAAAAATCCATGTATATCGAATATTAGAGCGGCCACAGTGACCGAGGTCTGAATAAAGTGCCTCTGCTCCGGTCGTACATAGGAAAACGGCACCAAGCAACCAAAATCCGCCGGGATACGCAGTCAATAGATGATAAGCGTACATTGGATTCAGTGCTTTCACAATTTCTGGATGGTGTGCAATTTGTACCAGTCCCAACACCAATAGCATACTGAACCAAACGGTCATCGCAGGGCCGAAAACAGCGCCTACTTTATGTGTCCCAAACCGCTGAAAAAAGAAAAT
>JBEAVK010000445.1:0-72159 GCA_041160955.1 Bacteroidota bacterium | reverse complement strand
AAAGTGATATGCGGTGCATGTTGTCTGGGTTGATCTATTATTCCATTTAAAACAGTTGAACGTAATTTTTGGAATACATCATTGTCGCCAATAGCGGGTAACAACACCCCTTTACCCTGCGCAAAGCGTTCAACCGCCCCCAAATTAATGTCAAAGCACTCAAATTGTAGTTGCTCCAAGTTCAGCATAACACGATCAATTTGATCTAGTTCATCTTCTCTGCAAAGGGTTACATGAGCATGAATCAATTTATATTGTTCGGGGTTATACGCTTTTCGTACTTTTTCAATAGCAACAGCATATTGATCCGGTATAAATAGGGTGAGTTGTGTGCGTTTATTGTTCATGTCTTGGAGGGTATGCGTTTTGCATCACTTTTTGGTAAGAAATATTCGTAAATAGTGTCATGTGACACAAATATAAAAAAGATATTTGATAAGCCTAACGAAACATCTATTTCGTTAGCAAAGGCATTACCCCAGCCTCCAAAATGCCAACATATCCATCATTACAGCAATACTGCCATGTAGAATGGCGCCGCCTACAATATTGTTGGTGCGTAATGCAATCACCCCTAAAATATAGCCGCCAAATACCGAACTAATCGTTTCCCCTGGCGGCTTGGCGAAATGCCGAAAAGCATACACTCCAGCCATTGGAGCAACTGAGTGACGCTCCATGGTATCGGCCATACCAACCACCATAAAACCTCGAAAAATAATCTCCGCCCAAATGAAATATAACCCATAAATGATCTCATACAAGAAAAAGGCCAATTTCTCATCTTCTATAATAGTCATTTTGGCGATTTGTTTCAATTGTAAAGTCGGGTAATAATTCAGGAACTGCGCTTGTGACGATGCCCAAAAGACCAACGGAAACATTAGGCCGAGTAGCAAAAAATAGGGCAAAGGATCAAAACCTTTTCGGACGAGGCCATACATAAATGGTACACCTCTATGTCGGTCGCGCAACCACCAAAAGGCCAACAACGGCAGCCCAATCCACAGATAAGGCATAAGAGGAGCGGTGATGCGCATTGTAAAATAACGATCGGGCGGATAAGAAAACTGATTGCCCAATACCCGATGTAAACCCATACTAGCCTGCAAACTCATCAGTACAAGGATAAATAGCGAGCGAATCCAAAACTCTTTTTTTTGCCAAAAACGGGTATCTTTATTAAAAAATGCAGTGATTGCGGCGATTACAAAATAAGGACAACCATAAAACACAAAATAAATCAAGAAACACCAAGGACTCCCCGGCACATAGAACGACCGAATAATCCAAACTTCCCAAGACCTACTACCCGCCGGTGCAGTAGTATAATTGACCGCGATACAAATACCAATAAACCCAAAAACGGCCAGATAATAAGCCCATTTAAAATCCAATTTAAAATGCTCGCGCAGATACCTAATAATATTTTGCATAATTAAAATTTAAAACAAATAACATATAATTACATCGCACTATTTTGTAAGATCAAAATTCAAATAAAAAGATCAAACATTAAGCGCAAGCAGTGGAAAAGCCCCAAAGGGGCGCAATATCCAGCATAGGGTGCAACCCTATGTTTGCGTAGAAAAGCCCCAAAGGGGCGCAATATCCAGCATAGGGTGCAACCCTATGTTTTCGTATGTTTTCGTATGTTTTCGTATGTTTTCGTATGTTTTCATACATTTTCATACATTTCCATATATAATCCCCCCGCCCCACAAATGTAAGCAAAAATAACACCCTATAATTGTGCAATTCAAACAATGTATGTACGTTTGCGTCAGTAAGTGGCACTAGGCATTCAAACAAAGGAATATCCCTTCATTTCAATGCCGTAATAATAGAACGATACAAAGCCACTAACCCAATATTTGATACCATATAAAAAGTACATCAACCCAAAATTCAAAAAAATATCGTAACCATGGATCTGCTCAAAGCAAAAATTTACCTAGACAAACTCAACCGCGAATTTGCGCGTATGCTCAAAGACCCTGAAAATATTCCACGCATTGATGTGGATATTACGCAGTCTTATATCCGCGAACTCTACGATGCATTTCTATCAGATGCTCCAGAAGCAAAATCTGTTACAACACCTAGAAAGGTAGTGGAGCCACCGCCAGTGGTAGCACCACCGCCACCAGTGGTAGCGCCACCGCCGCCGCCGCCAGTAGTGGTAGCACCGCCGCCACCGCCAGTAGTGGTAGCACCGCCGCCGCCGCCGCCAGTAGTGGTAGCACCACCGCCACCGCCAGTAGTAGTTGAACCACCGCCACCACCGCCAGTAGTGGTAGCACCACCACCACCGCCACCGCCAGTAGTAGTTGAACCACCACCGCCACCACCAGTGGTAATGACTCCACCGCCGCCCCAGCCCCCTACGCCCAATCCAGTAGCGGCAACAGTTTCAGCAGGCGATGCAGACGTATTATTTGAATACCGCGAAGCAAAAGAACTATCCGAAAAACTATCGGATACCGCTATAAGTGATCTAAAGCGCGCCATTTCACTCAACGACCGTTTGATGATACAGCGCGAACTATTTGGCAATGATAATCCAGTTTTTGAAGCCGCATTAACCACCTTAAACAATGCGTCGGGGTTTGAAGCCGCAAAAGCATATTTACTCAACGAGTGTATTGGCCGATTCGACTGGTTGCATAAAAACAAGGTAGAAACCGCCAAATCATTTATTCGTCTTGTTAGAAGGCGTTATAAATAATGCCGAAGAAAATACTCATCGTTGGGCAAGGCATTACAGGTAGCGTACTCGCGCTCACACTGCACCACGCAGGTGCGGAAGTGCATATTGCGGATCAATTACAATTAAAATCAGCGTCCTCTATTGCAGCAGGCGTGATTAATCCGGTAACGGGTAAAAGGTATGTAAAATCTTGGGGTTTTGATACTTTTTACCCGTTTGCCAAGGCATTTTATCAAAAAACAGCATTAGCAGCCCAACAGCCAATTTGGTTTGATTACCCAATTATACGTCTATTGGGCAGTACTTTGGAGCAGAATGACTGGAACCTCCGCGTTGGAAGACCCGATTATGAAGGCTTCACCGATGTGGCTGCACACGCGGGCGAATGGCAAGGATTAGCCCACCCTAACTATGGTTTTGGCGTTATTCATCAATCTGCTAGAGTCGATTTTAGCGCAGTATGTGGCTATGCGCATCGTTTTTTTTCAAGCCGCAACAGCTTTTTGGACAAGCATATTACCTCCGAAAACATAAGTACCTATCTTCCTGATTTTGAGCATATTATTTTTTGTGAAGGCTACTACGGTGCACAAAACGACTTAATTCCGGGTATTCCATGGTTATCGGCAAAAGGTGACCGATTATTGATACGGCTACATACCGATCGTGTGATCCATTCCATGCTCAAAAAACAAATCATGTTGGTGCCTTACGGAGCAGGATTGTACTGGACTGGTGCCAATTATTATTGGGATTTTGAAGATACAGATCCTTCCCAAACGGGTTTGGATTTTATCCAAGAAGAATTGGCAACAATGCTGAGTGTAGGTTATGATGTGATAGATCATAGTGCTGCTGTTCGGCCGGTTGCCAAAGACCGAAGACCCCTTATTGGTTGGAGCAAAGACAACCCTAAAATTGGTATTTTTAATGGAATGGGGAGTAAAGGCGCGTTGTTAACTCCTTATTGGGCAGCGCATTTTGCGCAACATATTTTAGACGGTATTTCTATCAATAAGGAAGTAAATATCGAGCGATTTGGCTAGAAAAAGGTACCAAGGAAACTCAAAAAATTAGTAACTGTACAGCCGCCGCCTAAATTCCCATCGGGAATGTATGTTTATAGGGTTGATTGAAAACCTGACCCAAATCCCGTAGGGATTGCATGTTATTTTGCACGTTTTTAGATAAAAACCCTCTGGGATTTAGGCTAATCTCCCTATTCAGCCTATAAACATATATTCCCTATGGGATTTTTTTGAGTGGGGCTGAATAGTTACAAAAATAATTTATTCCAGTAAGTTTCATTTTTATACTATCTTTCAGCAATTTTAGAAAAACGCGCCGACAACTAAACAAGGCATACGATGTTTCTATTTAAAATATTATTGATGAAATTAAAAATTGGTTGTCAATTAGAATACCATGCTGCTTATAATACCCCACTCATTTTACTATTACGCCCCCGTGAAGGATGGTATCAAACGGTACTATATGAAGAATACCATATAAACCCGTATGTCCCTATCACAGAATACATTGACCTATATGGTAATTATTGCCAACGGTTGATTACGCCAGAAGGCACTTTCTTGATCAATACCAATTCAATTATAGAAACAAGCGCATACGTGGAGATCAATACCGATGCCAATTTTACCCTAATTCAATATTTACCAGATGATACTTTGATTTATTTGTTACCCAGCCGCTTCTGTGAATCTGATAAACTAATCGGTAAAGCACTCTCCATTACAGGCGATATTAATATTGGTTATCAAATGGTAGAAGCGATACGGCTATGGGTACACAAAAATATAAAATATGAATACGATCGCAGTACTTCCACCACTTCGGCATTAGATACCTTGAGCGCACAACATGGTGTTTGCAGAGATATGTCGCATTTGGCCATAGCACTTTGTAGAAGTATCAATATACCTGCGCGGTTTGTGGTAGGTTATTTATACGATTTAAAACCGATGGACTTACATGCGTGGTTTGAAGCATATTTAGGCGATAGATGGTACACTTTTGATGCGATGCAACACGTTTTGACCGGAGGAAGAGCCATTTTAGCCTACGGCCGAGATGCGGCAGATGTGGCCACGGCTACTTATTTTGGTGATTTGCGTTTGAATAATATGAATGTATTTGTAGAGCAAATAGAGGATTAATCCAAAATACAAACGCAAATCACTGTCATGCTTTTAGAAAAAATAATGATAAATTCGAACCAAAAGATTTATAAATAAACTAACGATTAGCATAGAAGCAATCGGGGCATAGCAACTAAAGTTTTCCCTTTCTATCCTAAAGTCGCCGGGCAAATGACCAAACCAATCCAGCCCAAGTCGTCCTTTTGACAGTAAAAGAACAAGACCGATGAGTAAAAGTAGTACGCCCGCCAACCAAATTCAGGACGTAGCGCGAGCGTGCGATCATCCTGTCGGATGCCAATAACACCTGCTAATAGCCCATAATTATAAGGCGTTCCGTATTATTCTGCGCATAAGCGTAATTGGTGAGTAATAGTGCCAAAAAGGCAATAAAAATGGTGTCTTTCATGGTGCAATGACTTATATGTGAATAAAATTTATAGATCGAAAGATTTTGAATCCTAAAGAGACATTGAACGTATTTACCCTCAAATGTGGTATATCTAATGTGCTGATTTTAGGTATTAGGGCTTATGAACAAATTATGTAACTATCGAGCCGTCGCCCAAATTCCCGTAGGAAATATATGTTTATAGTCTTTAGGATCAAATGCTGCCAACAAGTAGAAATTGCTATATTTGCGGGATAAAATAATAGGCGCATTGCCTATTTAGCACCATATTACTATGCGTTTCAACTACTTACTTGCTCCACTTTTACTTATTCTATTTTGTTTTTCGTGCACTAAAAACAACCTGTTGCAACAAGATAATACCGAAAATATCAATGACATAACTGCTCGTTCGGAAGTGCAAAAATGGACAGGCAATCCCAATGCTTTGGGCTGTGATGTTTATCGACCTATAGTCATGGTGCATGGTTTTTTGGCTTCGGGTGATACTTGGGCCAAATTTGCCCAATATTTTACCTCCAATGGCTATTGCAATCGACAAATGTATGCCTTTGATTGGAATAGCCTTGGAGCAGGCGGTGGTAATACTTCCGCACTCCTCAATGCTTTTATTGATACGGTGCGCGCTCGCACGGGTAGTGCGCAGGTGGATTTGATCGGTCATTCGGCTGGTGGCGGTACTTGTTATGCGTATTTGAATAACCTCAACAATGCAGCCAAGGTAGCACACTATGTCCACGTTGCCAGTGGCACCCAAAGCGGCGCTGCTGGCCCGGGTGGTAGCGTACCAACACTCAATCTTTGGTCGATGGATGATTTGGTCGCTATGGGTGGCAATATCAACGGTGCCACTAATGTAATGCTACCCGGTCTCGATCATTATCAAGTGGCTACCAGTGCCATGTCTTTTTATCAAGTATTCCAGTTTTTTAACGGGGCGCCACCACCTACTACCGAAATTGCACCAGAATCAATTGTTTGTTTAGGTGGCCGGGCGGTTACATTTGGCGAAAATGCACCTGCTGCTAATGCTACCATCGAACTCTATTATTCCAATCCCATTACTGGTGAACGTGAAGGCAACGCCATCACTACACTCAATGCGGATGCACAAGGTCGGTGGGCGGTGCAAAATTTGGAGGGTAACCGCCCCATGGAAATTGTGGTAAAACCAGTTACTGGCCGTACCATCCACTATTTCCGCGAAAAATTTATCCGAACGAATAATTTTGTCTATTTACGTACTTTACCGGGGCCAACTAGCCCAGCGGGTTTATTATTGGCGGGTTTGCCCAATTCTGCCAATCAATCTGTTGTAAACTGTTTCTCGGCATCGCAGGCTGTGATAAATGGCCGCGATTCCCTCAAGTCTGGTAGTGATTTACTGAGTACGAATGCTTTTGCAGCACCCTCCAAAACGGCGATTTCGTTCTTTTTATACGATGGAAACAGCAATAATATCTCTGATTTTACAGCAGTTGGACTTTTTGGTAGTTTTACTTTCTTGAGTGGAATTGATGTGTTTTATAACCCTACGACTGCCGGACCAGTAAGTTTCCAACTGAATGGAAGGACGCTCAATATGCGGAAAATACCTTCTAATTCGGGTGTTGAAGTGGTTGTTTTTGATTAAAAACCTGTCTGGCATTTGCACTTGATTTATACCCGTTCTTATTGGGACGATTTTTGTGGTCAAGTACTCCAACAACCACTCCATCATCATCCTACAGAAGGCGGAGCGGATGAAAATACAAAATTTACAGATTGGTATAATAAAACCCTGCAAACCTATCATACGGTGTTTGGGCATCCTCCTCCAACGGATATTTGGCCACCATCGGAGGTGCGATTTGAACGAAAACAGTGGCAGTGGATTGACCTTGGTCGTGTTTGGGTTTTTAAAAAATGGTGGTAAATTATGGGTTGTTCATTTGAAATCAATAATACCCGTAGAGACGTTGCACTGCAACGTCTAGGATCTAGGATAAATGGTTGGTGAGCTGGGTGGAATATTAAATATTTTCGGGTAGGATATTGAATATTTCGGGTAGGATATTGAATATTTTTTGGTGGAATTATTTGAACGTTTTTCGGGTAGAATTATTTGAACGTTCGGGCGTTAGACGTTGCAGTGCAACGTCTCTACGGAGACAATGGAAAAAAAATGTTAAATCCAATTTAATATTCGTTAACAACAACAACAATATTATCGTTCTGTACTTATATTTGTAGTAGCATTCAAAAACACTCAATTTTTAAAATATTATGAAATACCCTATCCTATTATTGCTCGCCTCAATGGCCATATTCAGTTCGTGTTCACGCACTTTTTTTTATAAACCTGCTGCTAATCAACCAGAAAGAACAGAGATTATCTACACGCATGGTATGCCCGATTTACGTGCAAAGACGATAGACGGAGACGTAGCGGCTACGCTGACCACCAAAGGCGGAAGTAATTTTCTGAATCTTAACTTGGCAGTATTTAACTTAGGCGATACGTTTTTTACTTTTGAACCAGAACTAGTAAAAGCGTATGGCTACAATAAAAGAGGGCAACGACAAGAATTACGTGTATTTACGGCTCGTGAATTTATCAAACGCCGCAATACCAAAAATGCCTTAATTGTTGGTGCTGTTGCTGCTGTAGCAATAACAGCTGCTGTTGCGAGCAATTCTTCCAATAATCGAATAGAAAGAGATAATGATTTCGATGATTTCAACAATTTCTTTTTTCAACCTTGGTTTATCATCAATCCCCAATTTAATTCAGCACCATATACACCCAAAGATGGGTTGTTGCGCGCCCATACTTTATACGAAGATGAGGCACTACAAGGCGTTGTGAAAATCAAGAAAAATACAGATTATATTGACAAAATATTGGTTGAAGTGCCTATAAACGGCGAATTTGTGAAGTTTGTCTTTAAGGATAAGGTAAGAAAATTTTAATTGAACGGTGCGTGGCTCACACTTGAACATTCAAAATATAGCGTTTAAAATTTAACATTAAGTAATGTTCAATTTTAAACGCTACATTTTAAACGCCCCCCAAGTTTACCAAATATTACCCGGATAAGCCCGCTGTATGTGTTGCATTTCGGCTAAAATAAATCCGAGGTGTTCGGTGTGCCGACCATCTTTCCCTCCTTTTTGCATCCAAGTATTCGTAGGGATGCTCAATGTGGCCGTTGTCAGTACTTCCTTAATTTTTTGTTCAAATCTAGGGCGTAATTGCTCAAAATCAGGGGCGATACCCTCCTTTGCTGCTGCCAAATCCACAGCATTAGGTGAAACTAATTCTCCAGTAAATGCCCATAAATCCTGCACTGCTTCCTGAATTTTCTGATGACTTACCGCAGTCCCATCGCCCAATCGGATCATCCATTCGCTTGAAAAGCGCTGGTGATAAGTAATTTCCTTAAAGGCTTTTTCCGCAATAGCAACAATTTGTGGATCACTACTTTTTTTTAATTCACCACAGTACAAAAAATGCCAGGTATCAAAGAAAAACTGCCTTGCAATGGTATATGCCCAGTCTTTATTAGGGTATTCTACGATTTGTACATTTTTGAATTGGGGTGCATCCCTAAAAAAAGCAATATCGTCTTCTGACCTACCAGCAGGGTCATCTTTTACATGATAAGCATAATACATACGCGTTTGCCCCAAAAGATCCAATGCAATATTGGTCAATGCAATATCTTGTTCCAAAATGGGGCCGTGACCACACCATTCTGAAATGCGCTGAGCGAGAATAAGGCAATTATCGCCTAGTTGAAGGGCCAGTTGCTGCCCGGTATTGCTTGTTTGCATATTTAATTTTTGCTCCCATAGAAATGGGAATATCCTCTAAATATTGGCCCAAAAACCTTATGTTGGGTAAGCACAAAAGGCCCCCAACTGCATTCTGTTAAATAACGGATGGTCAAGGTTTGTTTAGTATTAGGGTCGTCAATTTGTTCTACAGGCCAAAATTTTACCACTTTTTCCGTTCCATTTGCATTTTTCAAAGTAACAATAGCAAAAGGGACTAAGCTGATAATGGAATCGCGTTCTGGAGAATGCGTTTCGTGCGCCTCGCAACCTAGTTTTTCAAAGCCCACTAAATAGGCTTCTGCGACACCTTTCTTTTGCGGCTGACGGCTAACTGGCGTTGTGCTATAGTACGGGGTAATAGCATATTCCAAGGCTGCCTTTTTCTCTAATTTAAAAGACTCCGATTTCCGTTGTGGGTATTCCACACTTACAAACTGGATGTCTTCGGGTTTTTCCTCGAAAATAGTACGATCGTACCACTCATCAGGCTCTAAGCGGAAGTGGATACGGAAACTACCCACCATAATTGGAATATGGGCAACATAAGGGTGTTCGGCACCTTCCATCATCACATAAGTCCCGGTCTCATCATTGGTTACACCGCCCACGTAATATACTTTGATAATTTTGCCCTCCTTGTCGTATGCTTCCACCTTGATACCCTCAGCGGCGATACTTTTGATCATACCAGGTTCGCTGGCTGCTGGAGGGATATAATTGACCCTCATTTTTTTCATGGTTTCTAGCAATTGGTCTATGGCTGTTTGTCGTGCAACATGAGTTTTATTATACAGCCATTTGCTACCATTTCGTTCTAGCGTAGCAGTACGCCCCGTTCGATCGGCAATAAAGATCTTATAAATTTCATCGGTATTTTTGATACCAAAGTCCATGTCTGGATTGATATTAGAGCCTTGTTTGGCTTTTTGGTTGTAGCGCATAGCATACCAAGTACCCGCGCCGAGTGCTGCGAAGAGCAAAAAAAGAATTATTGTACTACGTTTCATAAAAAAAGGAATTGTTTTTGTTTCCAGCTACAAAGGAACGATAAGAAATGGTAAAAAAAAAGTCTGCCCGGCATTTCGCCGGGCAGACACATCAAAACAAAACGAAAAACCAACTTTATTTTTAATTTAAACAGGTTTTTATGCCTATTTAATATTTGTTATCCTTGACGCGGAGTTTGACCGGAATCTCCAATTCTTTGTTTTTCCGGTTAACAATCACGTTTAATGTCTCTCCTGCTTTAGAACGTCCAATTGTCTCTCTTAGTTCAGGCACGCTTGTCACATTCTTGCCATTTATTTTGAGAATGATGTCTTCATTCTGCAAACCAGCGGCTTGAGCCGAACCTCCATCCAACACTTCTGCTATATAAACACCTTGAATGAACTTAATGTTCAAACGTTGTGCTAATCCTCCATCCATTGTTGCAATATCGACACCTAAATAAGCGCGGCGGTATTCACCATATTTAATCAAATCGTCTGCAATACGCTTTACTAAATTAACAGGTATTGCAAATGAATATCCAGCAAAAGTACCTGTTGGCGTTGCAATAGCAGAATTGATTCCTATCAATCTGCCTTGTAAATCGACCAAAGCACCACCTGAATTACCCGGATTAACCGCTGCATCAGTCTGAATGAATGACTCAATCGGTGAGTATCCTTTAATGATATTAATATCGCGCCCTTTGGCACTGATAATTCCTGCGGTAACAGTAGAAGTTAGATCAAAAGGATTACCTACTGCACACGCCCACTCACCCACTCGTACCTCATCAGAGTTACCTATTTCAATAGCTTGAAGGTCGGTTGCGTCAATTTTAATCACAGCCATGTCTGTGCTTTCGTCTTTGCCGACCAAACGCGCTTTGTACTCGCGGTTGTCGTGCATGGTCACTTCAAATTCATCGGCGAAATCTACCACGTGATTATTGGTCAAAATATAACCATCTGCGGTATAAACAACACCTGAACCAGTTCCTGAACGTTGGCCAAAATCAGCGCCGCCAAAGAACTGTAAAAAAGGATTTTGGCGTTGTCGATTAATGGCTGACTGTTTACTTTCACTGGCTTTAATGTGCACCACAGAATTCATAGAACGCTCTGCGGCTCGTGTAAAATCAAATGGTGCTGGCCCTCCTCCGTAGTTTACTGTGTTTACTTGTTTAGCAGGAGCGGTAGCATTGAATTGATCTGTTGGTGTTTTTTCTGTGAGTTTTAAGGCTCCGAATACTGTGAGGCCACCAATAGCCCCGGCAAAAATCATAGGGATAAACTTATTCATGATACTTTTAGAATTCGTTTTTTACTTTTGCGTTTGATTTTCTAATGATAAGAACGTTGTTCAATGAAAAAAGGATGGGTAAAAGATGTTAATTAACGGATCGTTAACCAATATTTTTTTTCTCTCATTTTTCAAAAATACAAAATAATAACGTATTTTTATGCTAAAATGTTGGCTCATCACTAAGATGGAACGACAAACACCATCATAATTACGACTAACGGGTAAAATGAAAGGTCGCTCGATTAATATTAAGGCACTGGTAAATTTACTGCGTCCAGAAAACGATCTGGAACGAGCACTACTTGCTGTACCTGAATTTCAAATTGGCTTAGACTGGGGCGAACCCCGATTTGGTCACCCAGAAGGCAAAGTAGCTTATCATATTCGGGAGGTGTTGGATAATGTAGATCAAATTAAAAATCTAACTCCGAATGAACGCCGCCGTTTGCGCTTAATTACTTTTGCCCACGATACCTTTAAATATATGGAAGACCGTAGCAGCCCCCGCGACTGGTCGAGACACCACGGCGCTATTGCTCGCAATTTTATGCAGGATTTTACCTCGGATCAGGTCGTACTCGATATTATTGCTACCCACGATGATGCCTATTACGCATGGCTCTACGAACGCAAAAGCGTAGAAAATCTAAAACATAAAACGTTACCATCCTTGCTCCTGCGCGTGGACTATTGTATCCAGTTGTACTATATGTTCTTCAAATGCGATACCCTTACTGGCGACAAAACACTTGCTCCAATCCAGTGGTTTGAGCAAAATGCAACGGGGATACGGGTGATTCCTATTGAACGCATATAATAAACTTGTTGCCGTGGGAGACTGCCCAAGCGACCATCATTTATTGCGCCTGAAAATATGGTGGTATATGGGCACTTTAGGTTTGATTATTCCGCATTATTAGTATAACGCAACTTTGTTTTTGTGGTAAAAACAGGTATTTTTGTCTTTTTTTACAACAAAAACAAAGTTAAGTGATCCGACTGATTTACGCTTGCTTTACGAATTGCACTTCAGCAGCAATTTTTACGTCTTCGCTCACAAGTACGCCACCTGCTTCTAGGGCTGCATTCCAGTTGAGTTCAAAATCGGTACGGTTAATTTTTCCGGATAGAGAGAAACCTGCTTTTTCGTTACCCCATGGGTCTTTGTTGGTACCAGAAAACTCCACATCTAAACTTACTGGCTTAGTCACATTTCTGATGGTAAGATTACCTGTAACTTTCTCCTCTGCTGCATTGTAGCCAGTGGATTCAAAAGAAATATTTGGGTAATTTTCAGCGTCGAAAAACTCTGGGCTTTTTAAGTGGCCATCGCGTTGTTCGTTGCCAGTGTTCACTGATGCTGCATCAGCCGTAAAATTGATGTGCGCATTGCTGAAATCATCGCCTTCCGTTTCGATAGCAGCGGAAATAACGTTGAACTGACCCGTTACATTGGTGATCATTAGGTGTTTTACTTTGAATTGTACCTCGCTGTGTGAAGGGTCGAGTACCCATTTGTTAGTTGACATGTGTTTTGAAAATTTAAATGTTATAGTATTAAGTGTTGAAACACTTAATTTGCAAAAAAGGTTTTAAAAAGATTGGTATTTTTTTAGTGGGGAGGTAATTCGTGGTTTGGGATAGGATAATTTCATACTAAATGAATAAAAAAACTACCTTTGTGTTTCAAAATAAGAAGAAATGAAAAAGCAAATGGGGGAAGTTGAACTTTCCGTACATCATTTGGCTCCAATAAAAGAAGGTACAGTCTTATTTTGAGATTTAACATTTTTTGTAGGCGCACAGGCGAGCGGTAAAAAGTCTTTTACGTGTTGCAAAACAAGGTCTGAAGCCTATTCCAAAACTGGATATTAGGGAACAATAAAACATTAATTTATGGTAAGAGTTTACGCATTATTGGGTGTGCTTTTTTTTGTTGGACTGATGTGGCTTTATACACAGGAGTTTGTACATTTTTCAAATACAATTGGCATAAAGTCGCTATTAATTGGTTCATTTACAGTGGGTTTGGTACTTGCTGGTGGTATTTTATGGTGGATGCGCGAGCGGTTTACGCCCTTGGGCAAGCATTACCCCGAAGTGTTGTTTACTGTGGTGATAACCTTGCTATTTTCGCCTTTGTTTGGTAGTTTATTGAATCGTTTAGGCGGAAAAAAGGTATTAACCGAGTTCAAATTTATATCGGAACGTGCTTTTTTAGCAACAGGTTATGGTCTCTTAGAAAAAGGCCATGGCTTATATGACAATGAGGCCGCAAAACCCAACCAATGGATGCTAACCGTGCAAGATAATGGTGTTATTCGGCAGTTTAGGTACAAAACGCAGGCATATTACCCCATTACTCAGCCGGGAGCATTAATATCGCTGCCTGTGGTGCATGGATTATTCGGGATACAGGTGGTAACACTGAAATAGTATTGATGCTATTTTTCTATTTAGACACGTGACATATATCACGTTGCCTCGCTTTCGGCTTGTTGTATCTTTGTCGCCATATTTATCAAGATAGAAAGAAAATGGAAATTATAGGTTATTTAGCATCTGTATTAATTGGCGTATCTTTGGGATTGATCGGCGGGGGCGGCAGTATTTTGACGGTTCCGGTATTGGTGTATCTTTTTGGAGTAGAGCCGGTATTAGCCACTGGCTATTCCTTATTTATTGTAGGAACAACTAGTTTAGTGGGTACCTTACCCAAATACCGCGATGGAATGGTCAACTTGAAAACCGCCATTATTTTTGGTATTCCATCCATCCTAGCGGTATATGCGACCCGCGCATGGCTTGTTCCCATTATACCCAATCCTGTTTTTAGTCTTGGAGTACTAGTGGTGACCAAAGCGATGTTTTTATTGGGTATATTTGCGGTATTAATGGTATTTGCTTCTGTTTCTATGATACGAAGTAAAAAAGGAGGCCAAGAAACGGCTGAAACTATCCCTCAAAAGTTCAATTATCCAATGATACTTTTGGAAGGAACAGTAGTGGGTATATTGACTGGATTGGTCGGTGCTGGCGGTGGTTTTTTAATCATTCCGGCCTTAGTATTGTTTAGTAAGTTGCCGATGAAACAGGCTGTCGGCACTTCATTGCTTATTATTGCAGCCAAATCGTTGTTTGGCTTTTTGGGCGATTTATCCAATTACAAAATGGACTGGATATTGCTGCTGAGCGTTTCTGGCTTGGCCATTACTGGTATCTTTTTGGGTAATATATTAAGCAGAAAGATCAATGGCGATAAATTGAAAAAAGCATTTGGTTGGTTTGTTTTGGTGATGGGAATTTATATATTGTTAAAAGAATTTTATTGGGGTAAATGAAAAAATATAGGCATCTATTTCCAAATTTAGAAGAAGGTTTGCTCACTGAATTGGAGGGGAAAGGTAAAATCATGCACGTACCACCAGGTACAACGCTTTTACAATCGGGGCAAAATATCAAGAATACCATGATTGTTTTGGAGGGTTTGGTCAAGTTATTCCGCGAAGGCGAGGATGGTGAAGAATTTTTTATGTACCACTTGCACCCTGGTGATGGTTGTGCATTATCTTTGATTTGTGACCGAACTTTTCGTGCCAGTTCCATTACTGCCAGAACAGTAACGGATACAGTCGTTTTGGTCGTTCCGGTGGATGAAACCGAAAACTGGATGCGCCAATTCCGCACGTGGTATCTGTTTGTGGTAGAAACTTATCGAAAACGCTATGAGGAACTCCTTCAAACGATTGACCATATTGCGTTTCAGAATATGGACGAACGCTTGGAGTTTTACTTACGCAGGCATAGAGATGCGCAGCAAACTAATATTCTTAAAATTTCAAATACCGAAATTGCACAAGAATTAAATTCGTCTCGAGAGGTAATTTCTAGGCTTATGAAAAAATTATCGGAAAAAGGTAAGGTGAAATTACTTAAAAATGGTATCGAAATTGTGAAATTATAGACTTCAACTGCTTCTAACTAATAACTCGTTTCATCCAATTTTACCTTGCCTTTAAAAGTCCAAAAGACGAAAGCGGTATAAGTAGCCACTAATGGCGTGCCTAACAAAGCAATGGTGAGCAATAAGCCCATTGTTTTTTCGCTGGAAGCGCCATTTGAAATCGTGATACTATTGGCAGGATTATTTGGCGCAAAAACCAAATAAGGAAACACTTCCACCGCAACCGTAATGAGCAATGTCGCAATCGTGATTGCCGAACTAACAAAGGCAGCGCGATAATACCCTTTGGTCAATTGACGCGGTATATTTGCAACTGCCAGTACCATGATTACGGGTAAAATAAAAAACTGTGGATTCGAGCGAATTCGATCGCTCAAATGCGGTATATATAATAAGGTGTAAAGCGAGTTGAGCGTAAATGCAATCACAAAAAATATCGTAAAATTCCGCGCTAAAAGGGTGGTTTTCGTAAACAAACGACCTTCTGTTTTCATCGTTAAAAATATGGCTCCATGCATCATAAACAAAGCCAATGTGGTAATGGCCACTAATATGCTAAACGGATTAAAAAAATCCAACCAATTACCCGCAAACTCATGATTGGTATCGAGTGGGATACCAAGGGCAACATTACCAAGCATCAAACCGAGCGACAATGTGACCACAGTACAAGAGAAAAAATACACAAAATCCCAACTTGCTCGCCAAATACGTCCCGTTTCCTTACTCCTAAACTCAATGGCAACGCCTCTATAAATCAACCCTACTATAAAAATCATAAAAGGCACATAAAAAGCCGAAAAAATGGCAGCATAAGCCACCGGAAAACCTGCAAATAAGGCACCTCCCCCAATTACCAGCCATACTTCGTTGCCGTCCCAAACTGGCCCGATAGCATTGAGTGCAATGCGGCGGCTTTCCTCTTTTTTCAAAAAAAGGTGCATGGCACCTGCGCCAAGATCAAAGCCATCCAAAATAGCATAGCCTGTAATGACTCCACCAAAAACTAAAAACCACCATGTGGTATAATCAATTCCAAATATCATAATAGTTGTGCAGGTTATATTTGATCCATCAAAGGGTTATCGCGGCGCGAGTTTGCGTCCTCGTCATTTAGAGAATGGTCGGGGCCATGTTGTATTTTTTTGGTCATTAGGTACAAAAACAAAATGAGCAAAACAGTATAAACTACGGTAAAAAGCACGAGTGAAAAAATAATTTGATTGGCTGTCACCGTCCTAGAGAATGCTTCGCTTGTACGCAAAAGCCCATATACTACCCACGGTTGTCGCCCCATTTCGGCAGCAAACCACCCCACTTGATTCGCTATTTGGGGTAATAATACAGCCCAAACAAATACCCACATCAACCACCGTTTTTCAAATAATTGACCGCGCCGCCATTGCCAAAGCGCAAAAAGTGAGAGTGCAATTAAAGCCATACCAATCGCCACCATAATATGGTAGAACTGGAAAATAGCATTTATTTGTTTAGGGCGATCAGCCTTTGGAAAACTATTAAGGCCACGCACAGGCGTTTTAAAGTCTTGGTGTAATAAAAATGTTAAACCACCCGGAATACCAAGTCCGCTTACTGTTTGCTGTTGCTGATCAACCCAACCTAACAGATACATATCTGCCACGGCTAAAGAATCATAATGTCCCTCCATGGCAGCAAGTTTTGCCGGTTGGTTTACCGATACTCCATCTGCGCTGCGGTGACCTGTAAATAATTGGGCAAGCGAAGCAAATACCGCTACCACTAAGGCTATTTTGAAGGCCGGTTGGGCTATTTCTAAATGCTTTTTTTTCAAAATATACCAAGCATTTACACTCAATACCAGAAATGCACCTGCTAAAAACGATCCAATCCAAACATGAGATAGTCGATCAATACTGGATGGATTAAAAATCATAGCCCAAAAATCGGTAATTTCTGCTCGCGCCTGCATGCCCTCGCCTACAATTCGATATCCAGTAGGAGTCTGTTGCCATGAATTAGCGATAACGATCCAAACCGCAGAAAACATAGATCCCAGCCATACCATAATTGTCGAAAAAAAATGCACAGGTGGACTCACCCTATTCCATCCGAAAATCAATATCCCCAGAAAACCCGATTCCAATGCAAACGCAAATATGCCTTCCGCAGCCAATGCAGAACCAAAAACATCGCCTACATATTTGGAATAAGTAGCCCAGTTGGTGCCAAATTCAAATTCCATCACGATACCTGTTGTTACACCAATTCCAAAAATAAGTGCAAATATCTTGATCCAAAAACGGGTCATGTCTTCGTACAGTTTTTTACCCGTACGCAAGTACATACCCTCCATAAAGACTAAAATAAGCCCCAGGCCAATACTCATGGGTGGATAGATATAATGAAAAGCAATAGTAAATGCAAATTGGATGCGAGCAAGTATTTCGGTGTCCATGATAACAGATATAAGGTATCTACACTAAACAATTATGACTTAGTAAAGTTAATATTTTACGCGAAATTACAAAAAAATATTACAACTATTGCTGCTTAAAAACACACGCCAAATCAACCTGCAAACCCTCAAAAATAGCCGAAACCATCATTTCATCTTGTATATAGAGCTGGGGCGGGCCATAAATCCCATTTTCAGTGAGTACAAACTGGAACGACATCTCCCGTTCGGGATCCAAAATCCAATATTCACGTACCTAATTTTCTTCGTAAAGTTCTTTTTTCAGGCGCATCTCTTTAGTAGAATTACCCGGTGAAAGTATTTCAATAACGAGGTCGGGAGCACCTAAACAACCTTTATCGTCTAGTTTTGATTCATCACAGATCACACAAATATCGGGCTGAACAACCGTGAATACTTCCTTATTGGCCTTCATGGATTTGTTTTTGTCCAAAAGCCGCACATCAAATGGTGCATCATAAAATGCACAGGGATGCGCTTCAAAAAAGATAAAGAAAACGCCGTTCATATATCGAGAGATGGCTTGGTGTCTGCGATTTGAAGCGGATATGGGCAGTATTTTCCCTTTTACCAACTCAACACGTTCCTCAAATTCCCATGCAAGGTAATCGGCGTAAGAATATTTTCCGTTTAAATCTAATTGCGAAAGGCTTGTAATGACCGACATACGTGTAATTTTGTGCAAAGATAAAGTGTTATACCAAATACATAGCCTTAAATTGCGTAAAAAGTAACCATAAGAGCATTGAGCATCTACTTCTTTTTAAATTTTGCACTAACTTTGCCAAATGCAATGGCTGAACCAGCAAATACTATTAATCCTTTTTATTTTTGCTCCCGTATTGTGCTGCGCACAGGAAGTACCGCGTATCCGACATTTTACACCCTCCGATTATAAAGCCCAAAACCAAAATTGGTCACTGGCAGAGTCGAAGGAAGGATGGATATATGCTGGAAATAACAGTGGACTACTCGAACTCGATGGCGCACAAGCAGCACTATTTGTGATGCCTGAAAAACAAACCGTACGTGCTATTGCCATGGGGTCTAATGGTGAAATATTTGGTGGTGGTGTAGCCGAATTTGGGTACTGGAAAACAGCCAAATCGGGACGACTCGAATATACTTCACTCAGTGCCAGCATACGTGCCGACCAATTGGTCAAAGACGAAATATGGCATATTCTTGTCTTGCCCAATTATGTACTATTTCAATCTTTTTCTACTATTTATAAATATGATTACCAAAATGTTACCATATTAAAACCACCTGGAAATATTATGTTCGCCCAGCAGTTAAACGACCGCATTTTGCTACCTGTTATTGGGCGTGGTGTCTATGAAATATTACCCGACCAAACCTTTCAGTTTATCGAAAGTACCGAAATACTACGCGATAAATCTGTGCAGTTTTTGGTACAAGGTCCCGATAGCACAGTTTGGATCGGTACTGCCAACAACGGCGTTTTTTGTCTCAAAAATGGTCAATGTAAACCTTGGGAAAATCCACTCAATGCGCGTTTTAAAAAATACCAACTTAATAAAGCAGTCGCACTCCGAAAAGGCGGCTGGGCCATTGGCACAATACTGAACGGTACTTATATTCTCGATACAGCAGCGCATTTGAGTTTTCATATACACCGCGAAAATGGCCTACAAAACAATACAGTGCTTGCCCTAATGGAAGATCGCAACCACAACCTTTGGCTGGGTCTTGATCGCGGTATCGATTGTGTGGATCTGGATGCCCCAATTCAGGTTTTTGACGATCAGACGGGACAAATCGGGACAGTGTATGCGGCTGCGGAATACAACGGGCAATTGTATATTGGTACCAATCATGGCGTGTTTATGCGTTTACTAAAAGCCAAAGAAGGTGCTTTAGGCAATGAAAAATTTAGATTGATAGAAGGTTCACAAGGACAAGTTTGGGAATTACAATCTATTGATAATCAAATAATTATTGGCCATAATGACGGCACATTTGTCATTAATAATGGCATAGCCCAAAAAATTTCTGACGTTACTGGCGGCTGGTGTTTGCAGCGTATCCCCGGCAGATCTGATGTGTTGATTCAGGGAACGTATAGCGGATTGGTCGTTTTTAAAAAAAGTGTAAATGGTCGTTGGCAATTTGGGCACCGCGTGGAAGGCTTTAACGAGCCTTTGAAAAAAATTGCTTTCGACGATGCTGGCGATCTTTGGGGTAGCCACCCGAATAAAGGTTTGTTCCGGTTACACTTGAGCAACGATCTTACACGGATCACTTCACTCAAATCATTTTCCAAATCGGATGGCCTCACCACCGATTTCCAACTGGATTTGGTGACTGCAAACGGCCTATTAGTCGTGAATACTAGACCTGTGCCTTTGCATATCAATACCAATCCTAACATACCAACATCATTTCAAAAATACCCGCCTGATTTTTGGGGTAAAAAGATATTGGCAGGCAATGAAAATGAATACTTTACGGTGGACAGCAGTGGCATCAACTTAACGGCGGGCGCATCGTCGATCAGTTTACCGATCACACTGGTTCCCTCGTACGAATGTATCGTGCCATTGGCCGCCCATACCTATCTATTTTGTTTAGAAAATGGCTTTGCCTTGCTCGATAAACGCCAAATAACACCCGAAAATGGAAAAACAACACCATTCGTAGTGATACGAAGGGTAGAAACTGGCGATGGCAACTCCTTTCTCCCCATTGCCGACCATCATTTCAAATGGCAACAAAATAGTTTGAAATTTCACTTTTCAATCCCTGTTTTTGAACGACAGCCGCAATTTTCGTACAAGTTGGAGGGTTTTTCTGCACAATGGTCGCCTTGGCAAACCAGCGCGGAAAAAGAATTTACCAATTTACCCGATGGCAACTATACGTTTATCGTTCGTTCGGACTTAGGTGGACAAGAGGGGCGGTTATCCTTTAAAATTGATGCGCCTTGGTACCGATCAGGGGTGGCTTATACTATTTATGCACTACTAGCTATACTTTTGTTGATCGGTTTTGAAAAATTTAACCGCAACCGCCTAGACAAACAACGCAAACAACTGGAAGCCGAAAAAGAACGCGAACTGGCACGACAACGCACCGAAACCGAACGCGAAATATTACTACTGGAAGTTGATAATAAAAACCGCGAACTGTCCAATGCGGCCTTTAATTTAATCCGAAAGAACGAGGCCATGCAAAGCCTCAAAGACGAACTGCTTTCTTCTGCTAAAAATACAAAAGCACTGGATAAAATTATCCGACATATCGACGAGCATTTGGAAGGCGATCACGACTGGGAAATTTTTGAAGCATCTTTCAACCGGGTACACGATGATTTTATCAAGCGATTGCTACTCCAATTCCCCGAACTCACCCCCGGAGACCTGCGTTTAGCGGCATACCTCAAGATGAACCTTGCTTCCAAAGAAATTGCGCCGTTGTTTAATATCTCTGTTCGTGGTGTGGAAAACAAGCGTTATCGCCTCCGAAAAAAAATTGGCCTCTCAGAAGAGGATAATTTGACCGAATTTATCCTAAAATATTGATTTTTGGGGAATGGCGTAGTAGTAGTGAGGCGCATTTTTATCTTTTATGGATATATTTACGGAATTTTGCCTTGTCAAATGAATAGACAACCTAATTTTTTATTTGTCTTTAATATACTTATTTATCACAATACTTACTTATGCCATTACGCCTATCTATACTTTTTTCCCTACTATTTACCATGGTAGGTCTTATGGCACAAGTGCCATTACCTCCTTCCAATATGGTAGCAAAGGGCTATGAAAGCCATATTGCAGTGTCTTGGCAAGCAAGTACTTCCCCCAATATTTCCAGTTACAAAATATTCCGCGCTACCGATGGCAGCAATTTTGAATTACTAAGAACCGTTTCCGCCTCTACCCTATCGCTCACAGATTGGACGGGCGACGAGGGCCAAAACCTCAGTCGTTGTTACCAAATCCAAAGCATCGGGCAAGGTGGGCAAGAAAGTATATTTACCACCTCGGTATGCGCCAACACACAGGTGATGAGCGACGAAGCCTTGCTCGATATGGTACAAGAGCAAACTTTTCGTTATTTTTGGGAACATGCGCACCCGGTGAGCGGTATGGCACGCGAACGCCTCAATAGCGGACAAACTGTTACTATCGGCGGTACGGGGTTTGGTATTATGTCGATTGTTGTCGCCTCCGAACGGGGATGGATCACCCGCGCTGCTGCTGTAAACCGCTTACTTCAAATTGTTTCCTTTCTTCAAGTAGCCGATCGGTTTCATGGTGCATTTCCGCATTGGATGGATGGCACCACGGGCAATACGATTGCATTTAGCCAAAAAGATGATGGTGCAGATTTGGTAGAAACGGCTTTCCTCATTCAAGGATTACTCACCGCACGTCAATATTTTGACCAAAATACAGCCTTAGAAAATGCTTTGCGCGATGTAATTAAGGGTATTTGGGAAGATGTAGAATGGGATTGGTTCCGCAAAAACAACAGCAATGTACTCTACTGGCATTGGTCGCCGAACTATAATTGGGAAATGAATTTCCCATTGCGCGGCTTTAACGAAACGCAAATTGTATATTTACTTGCGGCTGCTTCACCCACTCATGGCGTACCCGGTTCTTTGTATCAAACGGGTTGGACTGCAAGCAATTACGCCAATAACAGCATACATTTTGGGCATAAAGTGTATTGTGGGCCATTTGGCGGTGGGCCTATGTTTTTTGCGCATTATTCGTATTTGGGTTTTGATCCACGCCCGGTAAAAGACGCTTTTTGCAATTATTTTATCCGCAATCGCAACCACGCGCTCATTCAGCATGCGTACAGCGTAGCCAATCCCAAAAACTACCCCGGTTATTCCGGCGAAGCATGGGGCTTGACTGCCTGCGACGGCCCTAACGGATACAGCGCACACGATATTTTTCCAAGCAACGACAAAGGTACCATTGCGCCCACTGCTGCATTGGCTTCTATGCCATATACACCTGACCAAAGTATAGCGGCTATGCGCCATTTTTATCGGGTTTTAGGGGAAAAATTATGGGGCGAATACGGTTTTTACGATGCTTATAATTTAAACCAAAATTGGTTTGCCACTTCGTATCTCGCCATCGACCAAGGCCCTATTGTGGTGATGATCGAAAACTATCGCACAGGGCTTTTATGGAAAAAATTTATGCTCAACCCCGAGATTCAGCCAGCCTTAACCGCACTCGGTTTTCAAACTGATAATACTGTAAACGCGCATGAAGGCGTACTTGAAAAAAATGGCTTTGACCTCGCTGTTTATCCAAATCCAGTTGCTTCCAACGGCGCATTGAACATGGAATTGTCCATACTAAAAGCACAAAATATTTCACTAACACTATTGGACGAAAAAGGACAATTGGTACAGGTATTGGCTCAAAACAAAGCGATGCCTATTGGTGTTCATACTTTATCGTTCCCTTTAAATAATGTGCCAAAGGGTGTCTATTTTTTGGAAATAAACGGGCAGACCTTTGAAAAATGGTCTAAAAAAATATTGATAATCAATGACTAATACTTTAAAGACTACTAACCAATTATTGCTCACTACTAACAAACAAATTTGTTTATGAAAAAATCATCACTAATTATTCTGCTCACCCTTCTATTCGGATTTGGCGCAAATGCCCAAGTTGTATATGAAGATTTTGAAGGTGGCACCTCCGATTTGGCCTGGAACGGCATAAATGGCACCTATAACGGAGTCATTGCAAACCCTGATAAATCAGGGGCTAACACCAGTGATTGGGTAGGTTCTTACACCAATAGCCCTGGGTTTGACTTCAATTTTGCGCTTTATACTTTTCCAAACACCTTGGATATTAGCGTAAATAACCAGTTCAAAATGAAAATTTGGTCGCCCACAGCACCATGTAAGGCACTGCTCAAATTGGAAGGCCCCGGTGGTGCTCCAGTAGAAAAAATATTGGATATTACTGTAGCCAACCAATGGGTCGAATATACGTTCGATCTTTCCGCTGGTGCAAGTTTTACCAATCTTAAAACCATTTTGGTATCGTTCAACTCATTTGTACTTGGCGATGACAAAACCTATTACTTCGACGATATTGTAGCCGAAAAAGCAGAGCGTTGTTATGCCGATTTTGAAACACCAGGTCTAGTTTTCCTAGGTTTGGATGGTGTATTGACGGCTCCGGAGGCCAATCCGGGTGCAAATCAGATCAACAGCAGTGCCAATTGTGCGAAATACGTTAAATCTACGATGCACGCCTATAGCCTTATTTTGGCGGATAATGGTACGCCTTTTGACATGTCTTTGTACAATAAATTCAAAATTCAGGTATATGCCACAGCACCTACTCAATTTATCTTCAAATTAGAAGGTACTGGCGGTGGTTTTGAAAAAACAGCCAATATTGCTGTTACTGGTGCATGGCAGGAATATACCTTTGATTTTAGTGCACAGGCAGCCAATACCGGACTGAGTAAAATCGTCATATTTTTTGATCCCGGTGTAGAAACCAGCGGTGACACTTATTATTTCGATAATGTATGTGCTGTGCCGAGTTCGTGCGTAGGTGTTACTTCTAATCCAGTATTTTTGGATGATTTTGAATGTAACCGTACTGCAACTTATGGCGGTGGTTGGGATAGCCTAAGCGTGGTGAACAACCCCGTTATCAATGGCGACAACAACAGTCCAAAAGTGGGTAAATTCAACGATTTCGCTGGTCAATTCACAGAATTTGGCGCATTGGTGATCGATTTCCAAAACCCTATTGATTTAACGGTGAATAACCAGTTCTCTTTGCAAGTATGGGCGCCAAAAACAGGTACATTGTTATTGAAAATCGAGGGAGGTCTTTCTAATAAAGAATTCCCTATTCAAGTAACAGAAATCAATAAATGGGTCACCTATACCGCCGATTTCAGTACAGAACAAGGCGAAGGCCACCGCAAATTGGTCGTTTTCTTTAATGCTGGTGTGAACGGCGAACCGGGCGAAGTATATTATATCGACAATATCAAACTCTCGCCACCTACCTCAGCACCACCGCTCGAAAACTTCCAAAATGGTATCAGTCTAGGTTGGCAGGCATTGGATCAAAATGAAACATTGCATGGTGTATTCACTGGCCCAACACCTAATCCAAATCCGAATAACGTTAACAATTCCACTCAAGTGGGTTGTTATACAAAAGGTGTCTCTGCATTTTCAACCTTACAGGCCATTTCTTTAACCAATTTAGATTTATCTGTTTTTGGCCAATTCAACCTCGATGTGTTAAGCCCAGCCAGCGGCGGATCTGTTCGTTTGCAACTTTCGTCTCCTACACAAGGGAATAAAGAAGCAGATGCCACCATAACCACTCCGGGAGCATGGGAAACATTGAGTTTCGATTTTTCTGCGTTCTCTGCAGTGACCGATTTTGCTGAAATACGCATTTTGTTTAACCCAGGTGTAGCCGCCAATGGCCAATCTTGGTGTTTAGATAACCTTCGTCAAACGGCTTTGACCATCGATCCATGTGCTGGAGTAGTTGCAATACCTAATATTATCGACGATTATGAGTGCCAACGCAATTATACCTCTATTTTTTACGGCGCTTCTGATTTGAAAGTGGTGAACAATCCTTACCTCACCCCCGATAATGGTTCTCTTAAAGTGGGCGAATACAAAGATCCCGCTGGTGCTGGTACCGAATATGCAGGTATCGGTATTGAGTTTCCTGCCCCTATTGACCTCACTCTGTACAACCATTTAGTGCTTCAAGTCTATGCACCTACTGCCAACATTCCTATTTTATTCAAATTAGAAGGCGGCACAGTAGTAGAAATTTTTGATACGTTAAAAACGGCAAATACTTGGTACAAGTTTGATATTGATTTCAGTGAAGCAGTGGGCAAAGGCAATACCAAATTGGTGATGTTTATCAATGTGGCCAGTGCAGTAGGCGGCGGTACTTATTATATCGACAATGTAAAATGGCAACGTGCAGGTTATAACGGTTGTGTAGTGGATAACCAAACACCTGGTTTATTAGAAAAATGGACTTATTTCGCCAATGGTTCCCTTGAGGCCACTTACGGATTCGAAATCATTAATAATCCAAACCCTTCTGGTATCAATACCTCTGCTAAAGTAGGTAAGTTTGTGAAGGCCGGTGATGCGCTCCCATTTGCGGGTATGTATAGCAATCCAAATTTGGAAGCACCAATTGATTGGGACGGTTTGAAACAAATGAAAGCGAAAGTACACATGGATCATATTGGTAATTTTGCACTAAAAGTGGAAGGTTCTGCTACAGGCGCACCTCCAATCGAACTCAAAGTACCCAATACAAAGATCAATGAATGGGAGGAACTTACCTTCGATTTCGCTGCAGCACCAGATAACGGCGAATACCAACGCCTCACATTGTTCTTCGATCTAGGTATTGATGCTACTGGCACCGATGTTACTTCTTATTTCGATGATATTGTGATCGGTGCAGGTGCATGCGGTGAGAGCAGCGTGTTTACACCTGCCATTGCAACCATGCGTATCTTTCCAAACCCAACAACGGACAAAATTTGGGTAGAAAATGTAGCAGGTGTGAGCCGTATGGAAGTGTATAATGCATTGGGGCAACGCGTCTCTTCGCTGTATATCACTAACGAAATCCGTACAGATATTGATGTCGTGCGTATGCCTGCGGGTATGTACCTTGTTGCAGCGTATAACGCGCAAGGACAGTTGGTAGGTAATGCCAAATTTATGAAACAATAGTTGAAGAATGGTGAATAGAAGGTGTGTATAACACCAAAATAGTGTTTTTGGGGGATTATCCCTAATTGAAAATTGAGCGTTGGAGATTGGATATTTTATGAAATGACAATAATGTTTAGGCATTAGAATATGGAAATAGATATTCGATTTTCAACGTTCAAGGATCAATTTTCAATGAATAACGCATACCATATATTACATTAAAACATTCGTTTCGTTCAACCCTTCCAGGATTGTTAAACACCCTCTTTGCTTATTCATGTTTGCCCCCTATCAGGGTCAGCATTCGCCTAAGTTGACAGCCATGCCCTCAAGGTCACGCCAACACTTAATTAACCATTGATTTTCAAGTATTTACAAAGTCCAGCCCGGTATTCCCACCACTAAATATCTATCTAAATTTTAACCATCAGCACATAGAAAATGTCGTTCAAATTCCGTTTTTTAATAGCCCTCTCTTTATGGATAACCCACCAGTTATCTGCCCAAAACTACCGCCCCTCGCCCCAAAACGAGCAAAAAGTGAGTGCATTGCTCGCCAAAATGACCCTTGACGAAAAAATAGGGCAACTCACCCTCTACACCACCGATTGGGGTTCTACCGGCCCTACCATCCGTGAAGGCTACAAAAACGATATCAGAAGCGGTGCCTGTGGCAATCTGTTCAATAGCCATACCGTCGAATTTGTACGCGATCTGCAACGTATTGCGATGGAAGAAACGCGCCTGAAAATCCCTTTGCTTTTTGGTTTTGATGTAATACATGGGTACAAAACTATTTTCCCCATTCCGTTAGGCGAGTCCGCCAGTTGGGATCTGCAAGCCATCGAAAAATCGTCACGTATTGCAGCAGCAGAGGCGAGTGCAGCCGGATTGAACTGGACGTTTGCGCCTATGGTGGATATTTCCCGCGACCCTCGCTGGGGGCGTGTCATGGAAGGTGGTGGCGAAGATACTTATCTAGGCTGCCGTATCGCCGAAGCAAGGGTACACGGTACCCAAGGCAAAAAACTAGGCGACACTGATGCCATGCTCGCCTGTGTAAAACACTATGCCGCTTATGGTGCACCCGTTGCTGGCAGAGATTATAATACGGTGGACATGAGCGAGCGTTTTCTCCGCGAGTATTACTTGCCGCCATATAAAGCCGCTGTAGAGGCCGGGGCAGCAACCGTAATGACTTCTTTCAATGATTACGATGGTGTACCCGCCACAGGTAATAAATTCCTGATAGATCAGATCTTGCGCAAAGAATGGTTTTTCAAAGGATTTGTGGTGACCGATTATACCGGAATCAACGAAATGGTGTACCATGGCGTAGTCGCCAATGAAGCAGCAGCAGGCGAATTGGCCTTGAATGCTGGTGTCGATATGGATATGCAAGGTGCTGTATATCAACGTTTTTTAAAAAAATCGGTGGAAGAAGGCCGTATTAAAAAACAGCAAATAGATGAAGCGGTTAAACGCATATTGCGTTTGAAATACGATCTAGGTCTTTTTGATGATCCTTACAAATTTTGTAACGCCGAACGCGAAAAAACCACCTTGCTCAGCGCTGAAAACAGGGCCGCAGCACGTGATATTGCACGTAAATCAATCGTTTTATTAAAAAACGACAACCAAGCATTGCCTTTAAAAAAAGGACAAAAAATTGCACTCATCGGCCCATTGGCCGACAATAAAAGCGAACTTATCGGCAATTGGAATGGCGCAGGAAATGCCAACGATTGCGTCAGCCTCCGCGAGGGATTGGCAAAAGTACAAGCCGATAATATCAATTTCGTCGTCGGTTGCAGTATAGAAGATACCGATAAAAAAGACTTTTCTGAAGCCATTCGTGCCGCCCAAGCCGCTGATGTTGTCATTGTCGCGGTTGGAGAAAAAGCAGCGATGAGTGGCGAAGCAACCTCACGGACGGATATAACTCTCCCCGGACGACAAGAAGAACTCGTTTTGGAATTGTGCAAATTGGGCAAACCCGTTATCGTCGTACTGATGAACGGCAGGCCAATCGCCATACCCGCCATCGCCGACAATGCAACGGCTATTTTGGAAACGTGGTGGCTAGGCACCGAAGCAGGCAACGCCATCGCTGATGTTATTTTTGGGGCGTATAATCCTTCTGGAAAATTGCCGATGACCTTCCCTCGGTCGGTTGGGCAAGTACCCATTTATTACAACCACAAAAGCACCGGTCGCCCTTACGATCCTAATTCTAAATGGACAAGCCGCTATATTGACCTGCCCAATACCCCCCAGTGGCCATTTGGTTTTGGCCTTAGTTATACCACATTCCAGTACAGCGAACCCGAAATTATGAACGCCAAAAGTGGCAACATCTATTTGCAAGTCAAGGTAAATGTAACCAATACCGGCAAAGTAGCCGGCGAAGAAGTGGCGCAATTATATGTCAGAGACCTAGTAGGTTCCGTTACCCGTCCAGTAAAAGAACTCAAAGGATTTCAAAAAATAATGCTCCAACCGGGCGAGACCAAAACCCTTACCTTCACACTCGGCAAAAAAGATTTCAGTTTTTACAAAAAAAATATGACTTTTGGCACGGAGAAAGGCGACTACGAAATCATGGTAGGCGGCGATTCTGAAAATCTGAAAAAAGTAAAGACTTATATTAATCGGTAGTGATGATCCAGCCGCCTTATTAATTAAAGCACAAACAATTGATTATGAAGCAAATATTTACAATTAAACAAATTTTATCGCTCGCGCTCATCCTATGTATATGGACAGCCGCCACAGCACAAACGCGCGTGACAGGAACCGTCAAGGATGCCCTGCTCGGCGAAACCGTCGTAGGCGCAAATGTCGTGGAAAGCGGTACAAATAATGGTACAACAACCGATATAAACGGCAATTTTACCCTTAGCGTCAAAGACCTGAACGCCATTTTGCAAGTCAATTATACGGGTTATACCGAATTGTTAGTCCCACTCAATGGCCGTACCCAAGTGGACATTTCCCTCGCAGAAGCCAATAACCTCATCAACGAAGTAGTGGTAGTAGGTTATGGCGTACAACGCAAAAGCGACCTCACAGGTGCTGTGGGCACTGTAAAAGCCAAGGATATTGAACGTATTCCAGTGGCATCGGTAGAGCAGGCATTGCAAGGAAAAATAGCGGGTGTATATGTATCACCTGCCAGCGGCGAACCAGGTCGCGGTGCCACCATCCGAATTCGCGGAACGGGCACACTCAATAATGCAGCCCCACTGTATGTCGTAGATGGTATGCTCCTCGACGATGCTTCTTTTGTCAACCCACAAGATGTGGCCAGTATTGAAGTACTTAAAGATGCTTCCGCAACGGCGATCTATGGTAATCGCGGTGCCAATGGTGTCATCATTATCACCACAAAACGCGGAAAAGCAGGTAAAAAAGCCGTTTTTACGATCAATTCTTATTACGGCACACAAGAAATAGCCAAAAAACTACCACTGGCCAATGCCGCCCAATTTGGGGAGATGTACAACGAACTGAAAGGCACTAATTATTTCCCCAATCCCGCTACCCTACCAAACACCGATTGGCAAGATGAAATTTTCCGTACCGCACCGATTGCCAATACACAATTGGGGATGAGCGGTATTTGGAAAAAACTCAACTATAACCTTTCTGGCAATTATTTTAACCAACAAGGTATTTTGGATAAAACGGGTTTCACGCGCTATACCGGACGTTTTAACGGCGAATACGCTATCTTAAAAAACCTAAAATTAGGTTCCAATATCGCTTATGCTAATGAAATGAGAAAAAGTGTAGGCGGCAATATTCTAGGTTCTGCTTACCGTATGCCCCCTGTGTTTGCGCCCCGCGATAGTACCGGCGATTTTACCGACCCTACTTTTTTTGGGCAATCCATCGGCAATCCCGCTGCCGATCTATTTTACAAAAACGACCAACGCACCCGCGTTAACCGTTGGGTAGGTACGATATATGCCGACTGGAAAATTTTCAAAAATTTTACCTTCCGCACCAATTATGGTTTTGATCGCAGGGGCGAACGTTTCCATTATTTTGAGCCCATTTTTGAAGTTTCCTCCTCGCAACTCAATAACTTGGAGCGCACCACCCGCGATACCACCAACGAACGCACTTGGCTCTGGGAAAACACCCTCACTTATGATAAAACTTGGGATAAAGTCCGGTTAAACGCCCTCGTAGGCCAATCCGCACAAGAATACAATTTTAAAAAGCGCAATACCGTCAACGAAGTGCTACAGCCCAATGGCGAAATACTACGCGACCGGGCCATGATGAGTTACCTCAGCCGGGTAAATGCGACGTTTTTCGACCGCTACTTGCTTACCGCGTCGTTGCGCGCCGATGGATCGTCTCGCTTTTCACGAAACAACCGATGGGGCTATTTCCCTTCTGTTGCAGCAGGCTGGAATGTAGCACAAGAGCCTTTTATGCGTGGACAAAAAATATTTGACCGCTTTAAAATACGGGCATCTTGGGGTATCACGGGCAATGATAAAATACAAGATTATCCGTCTTTGGGTATTATTAGCGACGAATTGTATGCCGTATTCAACGATACCATTCAAACCGGTGCCACCCTCGTCAATTATGCCAATGCCGATGTGCGTTGGGAAACCACCGAACAAACCGATATTGGTGTAGAATTTGCCCTTTTTCAAGGTCGTTTTACCACAGAAATAGATTGGTACCGCCGTTTTACTTATGATATTTTGAGTGATTTACCCATTCCTGATTATGTAGGATCGGGTAGTAACCCATTTGTTAATGCTGCTCAGGTTGAAAATACAGGTTGGGATTTCACCCTCCAATGGCGCGAGACTAGGGGTAAAGTAGGTTATAACTTGGGGGCAATTTTCTCCCCTGTCAAAAACAAAGTACTCCAACTCAACCAAGGTAAATCCGCTATTTTTGAGGCCAATACCGGACAAGGCGATTTTGCCACAAGGACAGTTGTTGGCCAACCGATTGGTGCATTTTATGGTTATCAGGTGGCTGGTGTTTTCCAAAATCAGGAAGAACTTTCAACACTGCCAAAATTTGGCAACGAAAAACCGGGTGATTTCCGTTTTGCTGATCTCAATGGCGATGGCAAACTAGATGCCAACGACCGTACCGCCCTCGGCAGCCCAATCCCTACTTTAACGTATGGCTTTTCTGCTGGTTTGGATATTTTCGGTTTTGATCTTTCCGCCGATTTCTTTGGCGTAAGCGGCAATAAAGTGGTGAATGCCAAGACATTATCGCGTTTTGATACCCCCAATTGGGAAACACTTTGGTACAACGACCGCTGGACAGCCGAAGGCAGCAGCAATACCGTACCACGGGTCACCAATGGCGGACACAATTACCGTATGTCCAATTTTTTGATCGAAGATGGCTCCTTTATGCGCCTCCGTAGTGTTGCCCTGGGTTATACATTGCCTAAGCAATGGCTACGCAGCATAGGTGTAAGCAAAGCACGTTTTTACGCCAGTGGCACCAATCTTTGGACCAAACAAGCGTATTCGGGATACACCCCAGAGTTTCCCAACGACAGCCCATTTAGAGCAGGTATTGACTATTTGAATTATCCAATGGCCAAAACAATGCTTTTGGGACTCGACGTGGCTTTTTAAATAAAAACGTTTCCTAAAAATTAAAAAATATCAACAACAATGCATACTATATATAAATCATTCGCCCTTTTAGCAGCACTATTGCTGTTAACCACCAATTGCCAAAAAGATTTCCTCGATCGTCGTCCACCCGGTGAACTCACATTTGAGGAATTTTTCAAAACGGAAGCACAAGCCATCCAAGCCACCAATGCCGTGTACGAGCAATACCGCAGCTTTGATCTTTGTGCGCTGCCTTTCATTGCCTGCACCGATGTCCTCAGCGACGATTCCGACAAGGGTTCAACTGCCAATGACGCACCCCTTATGTCCGATCTCGACAATTTTACAATGGATGCCACCAACCCCTTTATATTCCCCGTGTATAGAGGCCACTACAGAACCATTGCACGCGCCAATGTTGCCATCGAAAACATACCCAAAATAGAGATGGATGCCGCTTTACGCGATCGTTTGGTCGGCGAATGCAAGACCATGCGTGCCTACTCGTATTTCCTTTTAGTACAATGGTTTGGCGATTTGGTATTGGTCACCAAAACACTACAAGGCTCGGAATATTACGACCAATCGCGCCAGCCAAAGGAAGTAATATACACCCAAATCGAGACCGATTTGAAAGAAGCCATTGCGGTATTACCCGAAAAAGACGGTTATGCGGTAGCCGACAAAGGACGTATCACGAAATCGGCAGCCAAGGGTTTACTCGCCAAATTATACATGCTCAAAAAGGATTGGGGCAATGCCGAAATCCAATGTATGGACATTATTAATAGCGGAAAATACAGTTTATTACAGCGTTATTCCGATAATTTCTTACAAATTGGCGAAAACGGTGCCGAATCTATTTTTGAAATCCAGACCGTTGCACTGCCCACCCAACAAGCGGCTGGCCCAGGATCTTCACCGTATAATATGGTACAGGGCGTGCGTGGTACCCCGAACTTGGGTTGGGGATTTAACCGCCCTTCCGACAACCTAGTGATGTCTTACGAAAACGGCGATCCACGCCGCGAGGCAACCGTGATTTATGTAGGCGAAATACTACCCGATGGCAGCACCCAAGTCATGGATAACCCGGATATTATAAATGAGCGTTATAACCAAAAAGCGTGGGTACCAGCACACCCAGGTTTGCAGGATAATGGCCCCGGTAATATCCGAGTGTTGCGCTATTCCGATATATTGCTCCTTGCTGCCGAGGCCAAAAACGAACTCGGTAAATCATCAGAGGCATTGCCATTGCTCAATCAAGTGCGTAAGCGGGCCAGGGGCACCAACAACTTTATCCTACCCGATGTTACGATAACAGACCAATCTATGCTACGCGAAAGAATATACAAAGAGCGCCGCGTAGAACTGGCGATGGAAAACCATCGGTGGTTTGATTTATTGCGGTGGGGCAGGGCCAGCCAAACGATGAAAGCCGTGGGTAAACCCTTTGTAGATGGTAAGCATGAAGTATTACCGATTCCTCAAACAGAAGTGGATCTTACTGGTGGGAAAGTAGGGCAGAATGCGGGTTATTAATTAAAGGAGTTTATTATGTAAGTAATTTAAATTAAGCGTTTAGCATTTGATGACAAGTGTTAAACGCTTAGTTTTTTTTGTGGTAAGTACACTGTATAGCAAATAGTCAAAAATACATAAAAAACAAATAATGTAAATTCATTATAGTGGTAACCTTTACTAATCGACCCTTATTTAAGTGTCAACTTTAATGAGGAAGTCCAAAAGGTCAATAAAAAAAGTCTTCAACACCCTAAACATCGCTCAATGATCTGTATATTTGCCTTATCTTTGCCTGCGTTATAAAAAATAATATGGCAAAAAAAGATCTTTTCCATTTTGAATTTAAGGAAGCACTTGAAAGTGAAGGTTGGGTTATCACAGATGATCCATTGGATTTGAGTGTTGGGGAGGTTGAGTTGCTGGCTGATTTGGGGGCAGAGCGCGTCATTGGTGCTGAACGCGGTAATGAGAAAATTGCTGTTGAGATCAAGTGTTTTGTTGGTCAATCCCCTGTATCTGAGTTTCATAAAGCTTTGGGGTAATATGATAATTATCGCTTATCCTTAGAAGAGTTAGATCCTTTGCGTTCAGTTTGGTTGGCAATTCCGGAAGGTGCTTGGAGTGATTTTTTCCAGCGGCCATTCATTCAAAAATCTATTAATCGCAATAAGATAGATATTATAATTTTTGATCCTTATACTAAAAAAGTAATAAAATGGATAAAACAACAAAATATCAACAAATAATCTGTGATATTCTCCAAGAATACGCTTCTATAAGAAAGTCGCTCACACCCGATGTCCATTCACAAATGTTGATTGATGCGGTACGCAATCATTATCTGTTACTATCTATTGGTTGGCACAACAACCGATATGTTTACACCGTAGCCTTCCATTTTGATATTATTAATGATAAGATCTGGATACAACAAAACAATACAGATGTTTTGATTGCTGATGAATTGATTGATAAAGGCGTATCACGGAGCGATATTGTACTTGGGTTTGTGCCTGAAAAAGCGAGAAGCCTAGAAGGATTTGCTATCGCATCTTGAGCGAAATATGCTCTTTCTTCCTTATCCCTTACATGCGAACGTATCCTCAACCGCGCCACGTGCTGACAGTAGCGTCAATAATAGTGCCATCGCTTGTTTGCGCCACTATTACCGCGTAGCTGATTGAAAAATGGCCAATACGCCACCACCGACGCAACCTACACCACCGTTCTTTATGCCGGATGTATATTTCGGTGCAGAATAACTACGCTTTCGGCAGTGTATGCCCAACTGGAGCAGCACGAAAAAACCTAAAACAAAAAGGAAAAAAGTGAATAATTTAGTTATGAAAATTTGTAATGTTTTTATCTTTGTACTTATTTCAAAATTTGTTTCAGGACAAAATATACCAATTGAATGTAAGGTTTTTGAAGCAGCGATCAATCATAAGATGTTTAACAAAATATTTTTTAACAGCATAAACAAGCAAACTATCATTACAATTGTAGATACAACGGCTATGGCGGTCGCCTGCGGCAACAAACTGAGTAAAAAAGTAAAGATTGTTACCGATATCGAATCCTTCAATAAAAAGGATAAATATTTAGTTGATTTACTTTTTATCAAACGAGAAAAGAAGGGTTACAGATTTTATTTTTATAAACCATTGACAGGTGCCTGTCTTGAATTAAGAGTCGATAGGAGGCGTACTTTCAGAAAAAAGTATGTTGCTCATGTAATTAGTTACGGAGCAATTTAACTTACTTGCCACCCCGATATAATTACAAAGCCCGAACAACCTACTATAAATGCTATTTTTAGTCAAAACTTTAGAGAATTTAATATTGTTAAGTACCGATGAAAATACTACGATATAACATAATCATGGTAATGCTGCTACTTTTATTGGCACAAAAAGCAAGTAGTCAAACTATATTTTTTAGCAATTTAAACAACCAAATATACTCATTAAATATAAGTACCTGTGCGACAACGCTTGTGACGAATGCGCAAGTATTTAATGATATGGCTGTTGGGTCTGGCACAACGTATTATACCATTTTCGCAAATACGATCTTTAGTGTCAATGCATCTACAGGTGTAAGTACTCCAATAGCAACAGTTAACTCCATAATAACAGGTATGGAAGTGGGGCCAATGCGCATTTCAGTTTTATATCGGGCTAAATCTTTTATTTCGATGCATTTTCAACACGAATGAGCAAATAATATTACCAATTCAGCAATTTTATCTTGCTGGCATATTTGATAAGGTACGTAAAATATTGCCCACACAAGCACTACCTTTGCAATTCATCCGAATTTAATGAATCATGCAAATACACCTCGCTGCCCATCTGCTCAAATTGGCCATTGTCTCCTTGTTATGCTCGCTGTTTTTAGCCTGCAGTACCCTACACAAACAAGACTCTAAGTCCTCAAAACCTTTTGAAATTATCGCTTACTACGATGGAAATGGCAGCGATTTGGATCAATACCGTTTTGACCAATTGACTCAGGTCATTTTTAGTTTTTGCCACCTTCGCGGAAACCTTTTGACCATTGATAATGCCGAAGACAGCCTGACGATTCGGAAATTAGTGGCCTTAAAACAAAAACACCCACAACTCAAAGTACTGTTATCGCTCGGCGGTTGGTGTGGATGCAAAACCTGCGCTCAGGTATTTGCCACCGAAGCAGGAAGACATGATTTTGCAGTCTCTACGCTGCGCCTTTTGAAGGATTTTGGAGCAGATGGCCTTGATTTGGATTGGGAATACCCGGGTATTGAAGGATGCCCGGGGCATGATTGGGCAGCAAGTGGTCGCGAAGATTTTACGCTGTTAATCAAGGAATTACGCGCTATTATGGGCAAAAAATACGAACTTAGTTTTGCAGCAGGAGGTTTTAAATCTTTTTTTGACGAAAGCGTAGAATGGCAAAAAGTAATGCCTTTGCTCAATAGGATTAATTTAATGTCGTACGACCTTACCAATGGCTTTAGCACTGTAACGGGACACCATACACCGCTGTATGCTAACGCTAAACAACAAAATTCATTGGATTACGCTATTCGTTACTTGGATTCGTTGCAGGTGCCACGGGCAAAAATCATCGTTGGAGCCGCTTTTTATGCCCGTACTTGGGAACAGGTGGCCAGTACAGACAATGGCCTATATCAAAATGGAAAATTCCAGCATTTTATTCCATACAACCAATTTCCAAAGCGATTAAGCACCCAAAACGGGTTTGTATTCCATAGGGACGAACAGGCGAAAGCACCATTTGCCTATAACCCCGAGAGCCGCCAATTTGCGACTTTCGACGATCCTATTTCCGTTGCCGAAAAAACGAAATACGCCAAAAATGCACAACTTGGCGGCATTATGTTCTGGGTATTGGGCTGTGATACACCTAAAGATGGTCTTTTAGAGGCGATTTATAAGGCTTCTGGTAAATAGTTAACGCTATCCTTTCAATTGCGCAAGCAGCCATTCCCGCTCTGTAAGGTGTTGCTCCTCCGAAATCTGCTGGATTAATAATTCCCGCTCCTGCCGATTCGAAGGCAAAACAGCCACCAGTTTTTTGGTAAATCGGATAATATTCATATAATTGGTCTTGTGGTAACCAATAATCCGCTGCCTGCGAATAAAGGTTTGCATACTTTGCAGATGGGCATCTAAAGCGTCTAATGCATCGGTTTCGTAGTAAATCTTGAGTAGCAATGTTTTGGCTATTAGGTTGTTAATCAAATCTTTATAATCTGCATCTTGCAAATGAACGAGCGCAATATCGTGCTGTTTGCGCTCATAAGCCACCCGCGCAAGATTGAGGTGGTAGGCAGCATTGCGGTGTTTTTTTTCAATTTTTTCATGAAACTGATGGATAAATTGCTCCGCCCAAGCCATTTCAGCAATACGCAGGGCAATGGCCACAATATTATTGAATGCAAAATGAGAGAGCACGCCGTTTTCGAGTAATAAATCGCCATCCAATGCAGAACGGTACAAATCAAAGGCTTCGCGGAAATAGGGCATATCCCGTACATTGATCCGTTTGATACAATAATTAATCGCCATTAAGTGCAAATTGCTTTGCTCCTCGGGTGGTAATTCCTTGGCATCGCTCAATAATCGGGTTTTAAAAGATTGAAAATATAGACTGGTATCCATACCCGACAAAAAATGATACCCAAAAAAGTATAGCGCAATACTCGGATTTTGAAGGACAGCAGGCGTTGAATAGATATAATCCAAAACCGATTGAAGTAGCCCAAATTGGTATTCTGTTTTATATACATTTTGATGCGAACGAGCGATACACGCCTGCCGAAGTTTTTTGGACATAAAAGCCAAATCAGTTTGATCGGTCAAGGTTTGAATATTTAAAGAAACAGTACGCCTACCCGTACTCAAAAACCGATATTGTTCATGTTCTAGGGCTTCTTTTTGGTCGTGGTATTCTGCGTGCCGGAACGGTTGGCGATCAAGGTGGCGCGCAGCAAAAGCGATAGATTGGGTAAAATGTTTGTCCAATCCACGTTTGCGATAAGTAGCGGATACTTTTAGGCCAACAGCAACCTGATCTGCAAAAAACTCCTTGAATGCTAGAAATTGTTCAATTTGTTCCAATAATTCACTGGAAACTAAACGAAAAGCCTGTTCTTTGGCCTGTGATATATCCTTTTCAGCGATTGCCTTACGTTTAAACGGCAATTGCCCCTTTTGATCAAAAAGATAGGCCATCGCATTTTCATTGGTGGGTATTTGCTTTTGCTGTAAACATTGCGCCAAATAATCGTACAAAAACAGCGGTGGTTCACGCCGATTAATAAACTCCGAGCGCATCCATTGCCCTAAATGTTTGCATTCCAAAGGTGTAAGTGCCGTGAATGTTTGCCAAAGCAAAGATTTTTCCATTTTAATGATACAATTTAGACAGCAAAGTTATTTTTTAATTTTTAATAAAAACCTATAAATCAATATTTTAACAAAAAAAATATCAAAAAAAAATCTACAAAACACAAAAAATGTACTTGTACACCTAGTAGTACCGCCGCACTTTTGTAACATGAAAAAGAATCGGTTCAGCATATTCTAGGTCACAACTAAAAAAATAAATTATGTTAAAAAAACACTTATTACAATTTGCATTTTTGCTCGTACTACTTGCACTAAATTGGGGCAGTATTTCAGCACAATGCAACACATTTGCGGGTAATGCAACCCCTACGGATCTTTCCATCTGTCAAACATCAGCCACCATCACAGTCCCACCTGTGACGGGTGCGGTATTGGGAACAGGCGAATTCGTCAACTACGTTGTCCATTCGGGTACACCCACCCAATTGGGTAGTATCCTCGCAACGGGATTTGGTGCGCCACAGTTTTCCGTCAATTTACCGCCGGGAGAGTACGCTATTGCGGCAATTGCGGGTAATAATATACCCGGCTCTACCCAAGTGGATATTACAGATCCTTGCCTTTCAGTTACTTATATTGGTAAATTAACTGTACGTCAGGCACACCAAGTCAACATTTTTGTGTACGGCAAACTTAGTTGTTTTAATACTTCTGTAAATATGACTAGCTCCGTCGGCGGTGGTGGAAGCGGCGGCCCCTTCACTTTTCAATGGAGTACCGTACCAACCTCGACAGCCTGGAATATTACCGTATATCAGCCGGGTACATACACTGCTACCGTTACAGACCAGTCTTCTGGTTGTACAGCGGTTGGTTATGGAACTGTTGAGTATAGTTCAGGAAATCTAGTCATTATAGCCAATGACCCACCAGGTTGCGATGCCGATCCTGCGACTCAAACCCTTAGTGTAGGCACAGGTGCTAATGTTACAGGTTATCTGTGGAGTACTGGAGCAACCACATCAACTATTGATGTACCAAATCTCCCAGCAGGTGCCACTTATAGCGTAACGGCTTCGGGTGGTGGTTGTGTAGATACTGGGCAAAAATTTATACCCTATTCAGAAGGTTTTGATCCGCAAATCACGCTAGAAGATCAATATTTCTCTTGTTCTGATTCCAATAGCATTGTGTGGCTTTCGAGCAATGTAGCAGAAACTGCTGGCGCAACGTTCCTTTGGAGTAATGGCTCAGAAGCCAATAATATTTATCCAACCGCATCTGGACTTTACACACTTACAGTTACTTTACCAGCCTTTGGGTGTACGAAGGTAGCCTCCTACTATTACGAAAAAGTGGATTGCAGTCAAGTAGAAGGGCATATTTGGGCCGATATGAATAATAACTGCCTCCAAGATGCAGGCGATATCGCATTTCCTAATGCTCAAGTCCAAATTACAGATGCAAATAGTAATATCATTTATGGCTACACTTATAATGACGGTAGCTGGTACAGAGGACTAGAACCGGGTACTTATACCGTAGAGGTAATATCGCCCAGTGGCTTGTGGACGACCTGTACACCTGTTCAAACGGTCACATTAACAGGATCGGATACGATTTCTATTGACTTTTTATTGCAGCCCCAAGACCTATGCCCTAGGCTGGAAGTGGAAATCGCAACTGGATTGATACGAAGGTGCTCCACTGCATATTATTCGGTACTTTATAAAAACACAGGTAGCACAGAAACGACTGATGCTTATATTGAAGTAGCACTCGACGACGATTTTCTGTTCACCTCAGCAAGTTTACCATCTTTTAATATTGGCAATAATACATATCGGTTCCAACTCGACACTGTAGCACCTTTAACCAAGGGTTCTTTTCAAATAACGGTAGGCGTTAAATGTGATGCAGTACCGGGTGAGGCCCATTGTACAACAGCCACTTCATTCCCCAATGATCCCTGTGGGCCACAAGCCCAAAACTGGTCGGGAGCCAGCCTTGCTGTAGGTGCGGAATGCCAATCGGATTCGATTACTTTCAAACTCGAGAACACAGGATCGGCCAATATGAGTTCGGCTTTGGAATACCTCATCATTGAAGACGCTGTAATGCGCATGAGCAGTCCTCCACCTATTATTATATTGGCTCCCAACGAACCATATAGTGTAAAAGTACCTGCTAATGGCAGCACATGGCGCTTGGAGGCCACACAAGAAGCCAACCACCCAGGTCTTTCTTATCCCTCGGTAACCGTAGAAGGCTGTACCACTAATGCTAATTTTAGTACAGGTTATGTTACTCAGTTTCCTCAAGATGATGCAGACTGGTGGATAGATATTGACTGCACAGAAAATATTGGCAGTTATGATCCTAACGACAAACAAGCCGAGCCAAAAGGTTTTGGTATAAAGCAGCAATTGAACCGAAATACCGATATTGAATACTTGATTCGTTTCCAAAACACAGGTAATGATACCGCATTTACGGTTGTTTTGCGCGATGTGCTTTCGCCTTGGCTTGACCCAAAAACGATTATCCCCGGCCCATCTAGCCATCCTTATCGTTTTGAGTTCTATGGAACAGGTGCAAATATGAAATTTACGTTCGACGATATTAAACTGCCCGATAGCACAACCAACCTGGCAGCGTCGCAAGGTTTTGTATCGTACCGCGTATCACAGCAGAAAAATGTACCGTTTGGAACAGATATTTACAATACAGCAGATATTTATTTCGATTATAACGCCCCTATTACCACTAATACGACCCATCACCGAGTAGATACGTCTTTTGTGCCTTTGCTCGTATCGGCTTGGCAACCAGTATGGAAAGGTGCGGAAATAAAAGTAAGCCCCAACCCAATGACAGATTATGTAGATCTGATGGTGCAACAATTGCCTGCTGGTACAGCCGTTCGGTTCGAAATCGTGGACGCAAATGGTCGCACCGTGGCCACCCAATTGAACCAAGGCAGTACATGGCGTTTTCAGCGCGGTAGTTTGCCTTCCGGATTGTATTTTGTACGCATGACCACCGATCAGCAATTGATCGGAACAGCGAAAATAGACATACGCTAAGGATCCTATTTGACCAGATACAGGAACGAGCAAATGATAAGTTATTGTTTAATCCTTCCTAAAACAAACAGTAGAAGTTGTGAAGTTTAAGCCACCCCAATGAGCATGGGGTGGCTTTTTTTCTTGTTTAATAATCATCCGAAGTCGTTTCCTCCTTCTTATATTTTTGGCCAATTGACATAATAACCGCCAATACACCAAAGCGTTTTGCAGGGGGCGTAATGGCGCGACCAGTAAAACGACCATTATCATCAGGTGTATTATTGTATTGATAACCAAATATTTGGCTAAACCCCGGCACGTTCTGTACACTCAAGTAAAAGATCGTAAAATGCCCTGCAATATTAGTTAAATACGTCACTGCAATACTCAAATCATGGTACGCAGGCGTGCGCGAGGTCATAAACTGATCGGTTTCAAGGTTAGGATCGTAGTAAGGACGACCCGAATTAAAGGCATAAGAAGTGCTCAATGCCGTATTCAATTTTGGAAAAAATTGCTTATACACTACTGAAAAACTATGCTTCATCGCAAAATTAGGCGTAGCCTGCTGAGGGAAATCGCGCCAATCGCGTTGGGTATCCAAATAAGAATAAGAAACCCAGTAATCGCCATTTTTGATGTTTTTATTATCCCGTAAAAACAAATCCAAACCGCGCGCATAACCATTCCCAGCATTGTTGGGCAAACCTGTTTTCATATTGTTTTTTGTCAAATTATCGTACCATTTTTGATATACTTCTGCTCTAAAAATATAACCATTGCGCATACATTGGTAATTGAGCATGAGGTGAGTCGCATTTTCAAAAGTTAGGTCTGTTGTTTGGCGCATTTGGGTATATTCTGGGGTTTGAAAAAAACGACCGAAAGACATAGAAATCTGCTCTCTTTTACCCAATACATACGCCATAGAAGCACGTGGTGCAACATTGAAACGATCTAATAAAGAGGCGTATTCGGCACGCCCCCCCACACGCGCCACCCATTTTTTACTTATAAAAATATCACTTTCCACAAAACTGGCCGCATAATGATCGTTCAGTATATTCTTTAACGTAGCACCATTTTCGGGTGTAAAACCTTCGTTAAAATGACTTTTATATGCCTCACCTCCAAATTTTATTTTAAAAGTATGGTTGATCGAACGCGACAATGTAGCCCGTGCTTGTACAGATTGCTGTGCCTGACGGTTTTTGAATGTACTCCACACCTCGTCATTATTATAAGTATGAGCAACACCCGCAAATAAAGTCCAGTGCTGCCCCACCATATCGCGGTAGGAAACATTGGTATAAATATTTTCGGCATTTAATTCCAATGGATTGGTACGCCCAGTCTCGGTCTCATCGGGATAGTTCATTTTCATCAATGATCTATTTATATTGGTATAAACCTTGAGCATGCCGCCATTATCATTTGTTTTATGGCGAAAAACAAATTCACCAGAACCAGATTGAGGTGCTTTAACCCAATCATTGCGTTGCGGTACTAATGCAAAATAAGGACTCAAGTTATTATAACTCACCGTACCCGAAACACTGGTATTTTCCCAACGCTTGGTATGCGACAACGCGCCACCGACCGAAAGCAAGGTAATCCCTGTCATTGTTTTTGGGGCTAAATCTTCTGTATTCAGGATCAAAGCAGACGACATGGCCTGGCCATATTCTGCGGAATACCCACCCGTTGAAAACATAGTCCCTTTGAATAAAAAAGGTGAAAAACGGTTGCGTGCTGGCAAATTACCCACTGTGCTATTGTAAGGATTTTGTACCAAAAGGCCATCCATAAAAGTACGGGTTTCGTATCCCGCACCACCACGCACCAGGATCTGGCCGGTTTCGCCATTGCGAGTTGTGCCGGGCAGCATCGTTATAGCCCCAGCAATATCGGCAGATGCGCTGGCCGTCAGTGCAATATCCAACGAAGACAAAACAGCGGCGCGCCGACGATCACTCGTGGCTTCAAAAGTACCTGCGGAAACGACTACTTCACCCAATTGGTTCTTTTGCTCTTTTAATTTGGGGTAAACCACCAATGTTTGGCCCGTAACCATCAATATTTGGCGAAAAGTATCACAGCCCATAAAAAGCACCAATAATTGTTGTTTATCTTTTTCGGTGGTTACAAAAGAAAACATACCTGCTGTATCGGTAGTAGCCCCATCGTAACTGCCCTCAAGGGAAACACTAGCACCGGGGAGTATTTCATTTTGCAGGGTAGTTACTTTGCCTGAAATAGTAGTTTGCGCATAAAAAATATACGGCACAAGTATAAATATAGATAAAAGAAGCACAATTTGTCGCATAATTTACTGATTTTTTTTTAATACTGAGCGGCGTTAGGTTTTATGCATAGATGTATAGGAATGCCATACGATTTTTATGCATAAAACCCACAGAGCCGAAATATGATACGACAAAGGTGGGATGCTACCAATTATATATACGACTCACTTTGACCCAAGTGCAGGAACTAGGGAGTGAACTGTATTTCTGACCACGATAGCGTACACTTTGATCTACCACAAAAGTCCACCCCATGCCTTTTGTGAACTCAAAAAAGAGCGAAGCGACCACCCTACGCTTTTGCGCTAAGAAACATACTATACAGTGCATCCAAAAGCAAAGCATCAATAATTTCAAAGTATTTGTTTGTTAAGTGCGCTAACTAGTGATAGCGTTTTAAGTAAAAAGAGGAGGAAGACGCACCCAAAGAAAAATGACAAGTAATTATTTACTAGTTCCTCTGCCTTTTTTTCCTATCTTTGCCTTGTAAAAATCAAGATAGTTCCCAACAGAATTATAATATCAGTTATGAATAAGTTTTCCACAGCACTACTATTAATTTCCACGGCATACACGCTATCTGCCCAGCAACTCCCCCAATACAGCGCATGGCTACTCAATCCTTATGGCTATAATCCAGCATGCGCTGGACTAGAACAATCCTTGGTAGTCAACGGCGTATATCGCCAGCAATGGATCGACTTGAATGGAGCACCAGTTACCCAGCAAGTAAATGCGCATTTGCCCATTTATATTATTAATAGCGGAGTAGGCATACGTTTCGAAAATGATGCCATAGGGCCGCACCGCACATCACAAGCCATGCTGAGTTATAATTACCAGCAAGAAATAAGCAAAAATGGACTACTATCTATCGGAGGCGGTGTAGGTTATCAACAATACTTACTGGATGGTAGCAAACTGCGTACACCACAGGGCGATTACGATAACAACGGCCTACAGCACAACGACCTTTACCTGCCAGTGGGCAAAATAAGCGTAGGAATACCCGTTTTTGAATTCGGTATTTCTTTTTCCACAGAAAAATTATTAATCGGTGCAGCATCTTTACCAGTGTTTGCACCTATTATAAAGGAGCGATCGCCCGGGCGATTCAACCTGCAACCAGAACGTCACTATGTACTACATGGCAAATATCAATTCAAATTTGGGGACTACCTCGCGCTCACACCGGGCGTACTCCTCAAATCAGATCTTGTGGAAACACAAGCAGAATTGGCAACTATGGCAGTATGGAAAGACAAGTTCATCGCCGGAGTATCCTACAGGGGCTTCTCCGCCCGCAGCACAGATGCCGTTGTAATCATGGCCGGATTGGCTGTGAATGAGAAGACAACCGTAGTGTATGCATACGATATACCCATGTCCGGGTTACAAAATACCAATAGAGGTAGCCATGAATTGATGTTGCGCTATAATTTTAACAAACCACTTGGGGTAGGAAAATTACCGCCAATTATATACAATCCGCGTTTTTTGAACTAAAAATTCAGCAGGATAGAAGGTCTGCAAGTGACTTCATACCCGTTTTTTTAGTCGAAATCGCTGATATTTTGGCATATTTTGGCCAAAACCAAACCTAAGTGTTAAAATTTTAACAAAGCAATACCAAAGTACAATTCTAATGCGTTAATGTGCCGCTCTTTTAACCATTTAGAACCTTCCGAACATTTTTTTTCAATATCGTTTGTTTGGATTGTATTTAATCAACTACCTTTACGGCTGTTTTTCTAATACGTACAAAAAAAGTAGGTAAATCACACGGGTGTTAAATATGCTACAACTACAAAAATCGCTCTTGTTTCTCAGCTTATTGGCGGCTGTTCTTTCATCATGTGGTCGCAGCGAAGGCGGCCAACTTGTAGGAGCCTTAGACCGTCCTAAATGGAGAGGCATTAATCCCTACGGAATGCTATATATTCCGTCAGGCACACTTCACATCGGCGCAGGTGACGAAGATGTAAGTAAACAACAAGTTTCACGACCAAAGGCGATCTCTATTCAGGGATTCTTTATGGACGAAACCGAAATCACCAACAACGAGTACCGCCAATTCACGGAATGGGTGCGTGACTCCTTGGCGCACGAAGCCCTCCAACACTATTTGGAGGATGAAGGCGACGGCAGCGCAGAAAAACAATTGATTGACTGGGAACAGGAGATTGATTGGGAAGAAAGCGCAGAGGAACTTCAAGACCTCTACTACCAAGGCAACGAAAGTTTCGCTGGTCGTAAGGAATTGGATGTATCTAAAATGGTGTTCGAAATGCAGTGGTATGATTGGCAACGCGCCGCTCACGACCGCAACAGTAACCGTACATCCCACATTCATAAGGAAAAAGTAAAAATCTACCCAGACTCTTTGGCTTGGGTACGTGACTATGCTTATTCTTATAATGAGCCGATGACGCGTAACTATTTCTGGCATCCAGCCTTCGACGAGTATCCTGTAGTAGGTGTAAACTGGAAAATGGCAAAGGCTTTCTGCTATTGGCGTACCAAACTTTGGAATATGTACAAAGACGGTGAGCCTACATCAGAAGATTTCCGTTTACCAACAGAACACGAATGGGAATGGGCTTCTCGCGGTGGCCGCGAACTTGCACCATATCCTTGGGGTGCTTATTACACACGTAACTCTAAAGGTTGCCTTTTGGCCAACTTTAAGCCAGGACGTGGTAATTACCCAGAAGATGGTGGCTTGTACACAGTTCCAGTGGACAAGTATTTCCCTAACGATTACGGCTTGTTCTGTATGGCCGGTAACGTATCTGAGTGGACAGAGACTGCATACTTCGAGAATGCTTATTCATTCATGCACGACCTAAACCCTGATGTACGCTACGACGCAAAAGACGAAGATCCTATTACTGCAAAGCGCAAGGTGATTCGTGGTGGTTCTTGGAAAGATGTTGCCTTTTTCTTGCAAACAGGCACACGCTCTTGGGAATACCAAGACACTACAAAATGTTATGTAGGATTCCGTTGCGTTTTGACCTTCTTAGGTCGTTCTATCAACGATTTCTAGTTTTTCAAATTAAATATTAATTAAAGCGGTTGAGCGGTTGAAATCATAGGATCAATACTTAAATATTAATGGATGTTCATTCAGCAATCTAATATTTAACGTGCCTACTGTTCAACCCCTCAACCGCTCCATTTTAAAGTATAAAACACGCATTATTTGCGTACTATACAAGTGTGTTGCAAAGTTTTAGTATGGTATAATTGAACGTTTAACATTTACAAATGGTTGTTCATTTGAAATTTGTTTACATTTCGCTAAAAATTTCTTAACAATTAAAACATATTTTTACCTTTGCAGCGTTTTACAGGTGTGAGATTCAGATTTCGCATTTGATTCAAGCAAATTTACAATCAGTTTAATTATTTTTTTGGTTTTAACCCAGTTTTCAAACTGCTAAAAAAGTATCATCAAAAATGAGTTTCGTCAAATCAAAAGGTTTCAAGTACCTCAAAAACTTGTTGATCGGTGTTGGTGCCGCCTTCGTTCTTGCAGGTGCGCTTTTCAAACTCGAATCTTGGGAGGGTGCCTCCGAAATGCTTATCCTAGGTATGGGCATTGAAATTTTCATCTTCCTTTTATTAGGTATTCTCGGACCAGATCCGGATTACTATTGGGACAAATTGTATCCAGGTCTTGCCGACTATGATGCACGCCTTCAACCACTCTCTGCTGGTGGCCAACAATTGAACTTACAAGAGTTCCAGCCATTACATGGTGATGTTGTTGAACGTCAATTAGGTGGTATGTTAACCGAATTGCAATCATTGTCAAAAAGCATGGGCGCGTTGAAATCCTTGCAAGAAGTTGATTTCTCTGGTACACAAGACCAGATCAAATCAATGAGCAATTTCTACACCAAGATGAACGAAGCAATGTCGGACATGGCTAAATCTGCGGAAGACGTAAAGGCTTACAAAGATCAAATGAGCGCGTTGAACAAAAACCTTGGTTCTTTGAACTCGGTGTACGGTAATATGCTTACTGCTATGTCGAACATAGGTCGTCAATAATTTGACATTTGTTGCAATTTTTTGATAATCAAACATTTGATTGTCCCGAACAGAAAAAATTAATATTCAAATTTTAAAAATAACGAACTATGTCAATACCAAAGGAGCCGCGGCAGTTGATGATCAACCTGATGTATCTGGTACTGACCGCGCTGCTGGCCCTCAACGTATCTGCTGAGGTTATGAATGCTTTCTTCTCTTTGGATAGAGGTATGAAAGTGAGCCGCGATATTGTTGATAAAAATAACGTAGCACTTACAGCTGCTATTGAAAAAGGAGCGAAGGATTATCCCAGTGCAATAGCAGAGGATTATAAAAACCGCGCTGTTAAAGTCTCTCAGTTGACCAATGATTTTGTGACTTATATCGAAGAAATTCGCACAGAATTAACGGCCAAAGCAGGGGGGCCAGATCCAAAAATACCTGGTCAACCTAAGGATATCCGTAACAAAGACCTCACTACAAAGTGGTTTGTGAACGATAAAAAGGGTGATGAAATCATGGCTAAGATATTATCTACTCGCGATGAAATTATCAAATTAGTTGATAATGACCCTACTACAGTAGCAGCATTGTCTTTAGCTATTGAAGAATTACCTGCTGGAACTAAAGCAAAAACTTGGCCTGAATACAAATTCAAGCAAATGCCTGTATCTGCAGTTTTCCCTCTTTTAGGAAAAATCCAGAGCGATGCTAAAAGTTCTACCACTGCTGCATTAAACTATTGTGCAACAAAGGTTCAAGGAGATGATATCAAGTTTGATAAATTTGTTCCAGGAGCAAACCCAAAGAAGAATTATGTGATCTTGGGTGAAACTTTTGAAGCAGAAGTATTCATGAGTGCATTTAGCACGAAATCAGATAATGTATCCATTAATGTTGATGGCCAAAATGTTTCTTTGAAAGACGGTGTAGGTACTTATACTACTAAACCGGGCTCTATTGGAGAGAAAAAATATGCTGTAACTATCAATGTTAAGAATCCTGCAACAGGTAAAGTAGAGTCTGTACGCAAAGAATATTCTTATGAAGTTGGTCAACGTTCAGTTGCTATTTCTTTGGATAAGATGAACGTATTTTATATCGGTGTAGATAACCCTATCTCTGTTTCAGCGGCTGGTGTATCTTCAAATGAGGTAAAAGTAACAGGATCTGGTGCAGGTATTACAGTTTCTAGCGCTGGTGGCGGTGGTAAGTTTACCGTTAAGGTGGCTACACCTGGCGAAGCAACTTTGACCGTTTCTGGTGGTGGTGCTTCTCAAACATTCAAATACCGCGTAAAGCGTATTCCCGATCCAACTCCTTTGTTGGGTGCTAAGCACCGTTCAAAAGCAATGGGTAACGGTGAATTCAAAGCGCAATCCGGTATTGCAGCTGTTTTGGAAAACTTTGATTTTGATGTGCGTTGCGAAGTAGCAGGCTTTGAAGCCACTTATTTGAAAAAGCGTCAAGATCCATCTCCTGAAATTGCCAATGCTGGTGCCCGTTTTAACGAAAAGGTACAAAGTATGGTTAATCAGGCTGGCCCTGGGGATCAATACTTCTTTGATAACGTGAAGGCGAAATGCCCCGGCGATACTGGCCCACGTAACCTAGGTGCACTTTCATTTAAAATAAAATAATCCAAAATAAATTTGTTAAAAGTTGTGCCGGGAATACCCTAGCACAACTTTTAGCAGTTTAAGCGCAAACAACAATAGATTTACTTTCCGAAGGATGTTTATTGCCTGAATGCCAACAATACAATCGAAATTGCTTAAACATTATCTAATTAAACTATTTAGCGAGATGCAAAATTTTTTCAAATGGACTTGCCTCTGCTTCCTTTTAGCAACAGCACCCTTGGCAGTAATGGCTCAAGACCCTGAAGAGGTAGAAGTAGAACAAACCGAAACAGGTCCAGTAATTGCTCCAGGTGATATGCCTATTGACGATGTTGTTAAAAAGGATATCATGACGCAACGCAAGGTATTGGCTTATCAACCGATTCGCGAAAGCGATATTTTTTGGGAAAAACGCGTATGGCGTATCATCGACATTCGTGAAAAGATGAACCTTCCCTTTGCATATCCAGAAGAGCCGTTTTTCAAAATTATCTCTGATGCCGCTACTAAAGGCGAAATGCCCGTGTATAGCACCGAAGATGATAAATTTACCAAACGCTTAAGTACTACTGACGTACTTGGAATGTTGTCTAAAACAGACACCGTTATCACTTTCGACCCCGAAACTTACGAAGAAAAGACTCAGATCGTTCGTAATGACATCAACTGGGAAGATGTAAAGCGTTTCCGGATCAAAGAAATTTGGTTTTTTGATAAAGAAACTTCTACCATGAACGTACGTATCATGGGTATTGCGCCTTTGATCGACGTAAAAGACGAACAAGGTAATTTCCGCTTCGAGCGCCCATTATTTTGGGTGTATTACCCACAAGCACGCGAACTTTTTGCGCGCCACAGGGTATTCACTATGGGCGGTAATACCAACGCTACGATCTCTTGGGAAGACCAATTGGAGCAGCGCCATTTCGCGTCTTATATCTATAAAGAATCAAACGTGTATGACCGCAAATTAGAAGAATACCTTACAGGTGTTGACCTTCTAATGGAGTCTGAAAAGATCAAAAATGAGATTTTCAACTTCGAACATGATTTGTGGCAGTATTAATACGCACCAAACACTAGATTTCTTTTAGTATTAAATAAGCTATTGCACTGCGCAATAGCTTATTTTTTTTCCACCTAAGTAGATAAACATAGATACTTCATCGAAAAAAAAGAAATACTCTTTTAGAATGAAGTTCTTTTGCACGATAGTAATATTCTATTTATCCAGCCACTGTCCAAATTACCATAGGGAATGTATGTTTATAGGTTGAATGAAAAACTAGCCCAATTCCCGTAGGGAATGTATGTTTTTTTATGCGTTTTTTACATAAAATCCCTACGGGATTTGGACGCGCGCCCCTATTCAGCCTATAAACATATATTCCCTACGGGAATTATTTAGGGCAAATTCAGCCTATAAACATATATTCCCTAAGGGAATTATTTAGGCAACTTGATAGTTACTTATTATTACTAATCGACCCTTCATGCAAGTTACACGCACAGTATTAGATCGTATCTACGAGTTTCTATCTCGAAGAATAGTGTACCATACGCTGTTCTGGCTGATCGTCTATACGAGTCTGGTCGCATTGGATTATCGGCAAAATGGAGATTTTTTACTCGCCATTACCAATGAATTGATTACTTTAGTGTTTTATATGGTGATCGTTTACGGTAATTTGTTGTACCTGATCCCACGATTGATGGCGCGTAGTGTCCCTACTTATTTGGTGATGATGGTTGTTATGTGCGCTGTGGTTACGCCTATACAGGTATTGGCACTCTATTTGAAATTTTATGGCCAATTTGACTTTCAAAAAGCATTGCTCGATCAACAAAGTAATTTACTGCTGGGGAATATTACGATGGCTCTGCTTTCAACGGTTTTGAGGGTCATTATGGATTGGTGGCGTTACCAACAAGAGAAACAAGATCTACTCACACGCACCATGCAAAGTGAATTGCGTTTTCTGAAAAGCCAAATCAATCCCCATTTCTTGTTCAATACCTTGAATAATTTGTATGCTTTGACGTTGAAAAAAAGCGACCAAGCCCCAGAAATCGTACTCAAACTATCCGAAATCATGCGGTATATGCTGTACGAATGTAACGAAAAGCAGGTGTTCTTGAGCAAGGAAATACTGTACATGAACAATTACCTCGATTTGGAACGACTACGCCAACCGAAAGATGCCGATATTACTTTTGTTTCCAAAGGACGCGTGAGCGAGCAATTGGTAGCGCCCCTATTATTTGTACCGTTTGTGGAAAATAGTTTTAAACATGGCTTGAACCATCAGATCAATGGCGGTGGATTTGTGCATATTAGTTTACACGTCTCGGATAATGATTTGGAGTTTATCATTGAAAACTCAAAGACAGAACATTTACCCCAAATGTCGCATCATAGAAGTGGCGGTATTGGTTTGGTTAATGTTAAGCAGCGGTTACAAATGTTGTACCCCGATGCCTATAGTTTGACCATAAAAGACGAACCGGGCCGCTATACAGTAACGCTAAATTTAAGTTTATAATGATGTCCAAATACTTATCGCTATTCAAATAGACATTATCGTCAAAAAAGTACCCTCATTTCATTTATTTTCCCGATATTGCTCCCCATTTCTCTTTATTTTTATTCATTTTGTATTACTGCTATCATTAAATACTATGTTGAATGTTTTAATTGTTGACGATGAACCGCTTGCACTTGATGTTTTAGAAACTTTTATTGGCCAAATGCCCGAATTGAAATTGGTGCGCCGTTGTACCAATGCTTTAGAGGCCAATGAAGCACTCAAGTCATTAGATATTGATTTGATGTTCATTGATATTCAAATGCCACAATTGACGGGCATTGATTTTGTAAAAACACTCACCGATCCACCGATGGTGGTCTTTACAACTGCATATCCTAACTACGCTATTCAGGGTTTTGATCTCAATGCGCTGGATTATCTACTCAAACCTATCTCTTTGGAGCGATTTATGCGTGCCGTAAACCGTGCCGTAGAACACCATGAAGCCATGAACCGCGATACCACAAGTAGCGCAGGAGCGGCAGAAGATAGTTCGGATTTTTTCTTTGTAAAAGCAGATAAAAAACTCGTAAAAGTTAATTTTGACGACATTATCTATATCGAAGGCTTAAAGGATTATGTTATCATTCGATTGCTCAATACAAGGGTAATTACGCTCCAAACCATGAAAAGTTTGGAAGATCGGTTACCCTCTAATAAATTCCGCCGTATTCACCGATCCTTTATCGTGGGTATGGACAAAATTTTGGCGATTGATGGCAGTCTTGTTGAAGTAATGGAGAAAGATAAACCTAAATCTTTGCCCATCGGTAAGAACTATCGCGATGAATTGTTGGAAATGATTGAGAAAAACAGGTTGTAAGCACTCCCCTACTGCTACTGCTTCTTGTTATGCCCTCACGGCAACAGTTGTTGTTTCGCTGTGCAAAATATCATATAAAATATCGTGGTATTCGGGAAAATCGGGCAGATTATTGTGCCCTGCACCAACAATAGGATGAAGATGAATATTATTGGGTCTAATCTCCTTTAATTTTATACTTTGATTATACGGAATTAACCTGTCTCGACTGCCATGAAGAATGTGCACGGGACAGGTTACTTTTTTTATGAACAAATCTGTACGGATATGGTAACGCAATATCCAGCGCAGCGGCAACCAAAAACCATAACGATTGATATGGTACAGGAAAGAATAATAAGGGCAATCTAAAATAAGCAAAGTGGGATCATTCCAAGATGCGATACGGGCCGCAATACCACTGCCTAATGACCTACCGTAAAGTACAATTGGTTTATCTGCATAAGCCGTTTCCAGCCACCTATATACTTGCTGTAAATCATTGTAAAGGATTGTTTCGGTGCGCTTGCCAGCACTTTTTCCAAACCCACGGTAATCCAAGATAAAAAAATCGTAGCCTTTTCCTACAAAATCCTTTGCAAACTTACCCCACCCCTTGATGCTCCGTGAATTCCCTTTGATATAAAAAACGACACCTTTACAATTGGGCACTTTAAAGTGTAAACCATTGACGGTACCGCCATCCTCCATCTCAAAATTAACTTCCGAAAAAGGAAACGGGTATTGATAAACGAACCATTTGGGTAGCCGTTCCGGTCGAAAAAAGAAAAAATCTTGTCCCAAATAGAACAGTAAACAAAGGCCAGCGTAAACAATGGCACCTAAATAAAGTAAATGACCCCATATTGGCATGGGGCAAAGTTGCATAGATTGTTTTGAAAAAGAAAAGTATTCAACAGAAAAGAGAAAAAAAGGAATATTAAGCAACAATTAACCTACTTTTGCGGCGTAGATGAGGGTGCATTACAATATTTCAGAATTACCTAGTTTTCAACGAGCAGTCCTCACGATTGGCTCGTTTGATGGTGTGCACTCGGGGCACCGCCGGATATTGGAGCAGGTGCGCAATATGGCGTCGCAAATAAATGGGGAAAGCGTGATCATCACCTTTGATCCGCATCCACGGACTGTAATTGGGCGGTTATCTAGTGATTTCCATTTGCTTACTACCACTCAGGAAAAAATTGATTTATTACAACAAACGGGTATTGACCATGTAGTAGTGGTACCATTTACGACCGATTTTGCTGCACTGTCGGCTCAATCTTATGTAGAAGATTTTTTAATTGCCAAATTTAACCCACATACTATTGTTATTGGTTACGACCATAAATTTGGTAATGACCGTCAGGGCGACCTTACCTTTTTGGCCCAATACGCTGAGCAAGGTATTTTCCAACTAGAAGAAATTCCCGCGCAAGAAATAGATGATATTACTGTTTCTTCTTCTAAAATTCGGAAAGCACTGCAACAAACCAATGTGGAAGTGGCCAATCGTTTATTAAGTCATCCCTTTACATTGAGCGGTGAAGTAGTGTATGGCAACCAAATTGGGCGGACGATTGGGTTTCCTACCGCCAATATTAAAATCACAGATTCATATAAACTCATTCCACCCATTGGGATTTACGCTGCTTATTCGCTCATAGGAGGCCACGATAAGCGCATACCTTCGATGTTGTATATTGGCGAACGCCCTACTATTGAAGGAGCAAGCGAACTTAGGATAGAAGTAAATTTGCTAGATTTTGACGGTGATCTCTATGGTCAACAGTTACAGGTAGAAGTGATTGGGTTTATTAGGGGTGATAAAAAACTGGATGGATTGGATGCTTTGAAAGCACAAATTGCCGCAGATCAACGTGCTATTGAGCAAAAATTGGGTATTGAGTCCACTGCAACTGCTATTGCTAACCCAAATACCAAAACATTACCCGACGATAGTGATGTAGCGATTGTGATCCTGAATTACAATACTCAAGCACATTTGGCGCATTATTTACCTTCTGTAGTAGCGCATAGTGGTAATGCACGCATTATATTGGCCGATAATGGTTCACCCGATAGTTCAATGGCGTTTGTCAGTGTCCACTACCCTAGCATTGAGATCATTGATTTAAAACGCAATTGGGGCTTTGCTGAAGGATATAATAAGGCGTTAGAGCAGGTAAAAGCAAATTTTTATATCATCCTCAACTCGGATGTGGAAGTAACCCCCGGTTGGACACGCCCGATATTGGATGCCATGCGCCAAGATCCCACGATTGGCGTGGCGCAACCAAAGATATTGGCAGATCAAAAACGCAATTTTTTTGAACACGCAGGTGCGAGTGGCGGATGGGTAGATTATTTAGGGTATCCTTTTTGTAGGGGACGTATGTTTACTTATGTGGAAGAGGATACAGGGCAATACGATGACGCACAACCTTGTTTTTGGGCTGCGGGTGCTGCTTTTTTTATTCGAGCAGAATTGTACCAAAATTTTGGTGGTTTTGATGGCGATTATTTTGCCCATAATGAAGAAATTGATTTGTGTTGGCGGGTAAAACGGGCCGGGTATTCGGTTTGGTGTTTCCCGCAGAGCGTAGTGTATCACCTTGGTGGTGGCACATTGGGTTATGATAGTCCGCGTAAAGTATTCCTCAATTTTAGGAATAGTTTGTTTACGCTACTCAAAAATGAAAGTGCGACTAAGTTATTATGGCTGATTCCTGCCCGATTAATTTTAGATGGTGTTGCAGCAGCGATGTATTTATCAAAAGGTAATTTTGCAGCCATTAAAGCATTATTGCAAGCGCATTTGTCTTTTTATCGCGGCTTTATGGGCATGTTGAAAAAAAGGAAACAAGTGGCCGAAACGGTGCAACATTGGGCATTACCTAATAAAAAAGCGGATAAAACGGGTATTTATCATGCCAGCATTGTATTTGCTCATTATTTGCGACGCGCCAAAATATTTTCTAATTTACCGTTTATTCGGCTGCCGAAGCAATAGTTTAACCGTAATCAATCAATTGCGCCCAAATGTTCAAGTACTTCCAAATGTTAAATTTTTCCTAAGAACAACAATTTAAAATCGACTGCCGTTCTGTAATGGTTGATCGCGCATCACACACCTTTTACACTTTTTTTGTATTGGAATAATTAGACTTGCAGGAGTGTTCCTCCCTTGCAACTGGTATTCTTTTTTAATCAATCAGGGCTATATCGCTCTAAAAATTACTAAACACGGTATTTTATGAAAAAAACAGCTTTAATGCAAGGTGTATGCCTGCTCTCTTTTGTAGCAATGGCCACCTTCAGCAACACCAATTTGATGGCGCAACCCGTAGTGGAAGCCACAGAAATTGAAACTACCGAAATTGCTGAACCGGTAGATGATTTTGTTACGCGTCAAGTGATTGCAGAAAAGACGGTACTGCAATACGCGCCCATCCGTGAAGCGGATATTTTATGGGAGAAACGCATTTGGCGTGTGATCGACACCCGCGAAAAGATGAACTTACCTTTTGTAGCACCAGAGTCACCGCTATTTAACCTGCTCCGCGATGCCGTACTGACGGGCGAATTGAGTGCTTACAGCACAGAAGACGATAAGTTTACAAAACGTTTGGATAAAAACGATATCAAGAATGTTTTGTTTGATGTAGATACAGTCAGAATAATCAATATAGACACCGGAGAAGAGGAGGTTCAAGTTGTTCAGAGTGAACTCAATTGGGAAGACGTAAGACGCTTCCGAATCAAAGAGGCATGGTTTTTTGATAAAAATCTTGGAACATTGCGCCACCGTATCCTCGGGATAGCACCCATGATTGATGTGAAGAATGATAATGGCGATTTTATGTTTGAGCGGCCACTATTTTGGGTCAATTACCCTACATCACGAAAGGTATTGGCACAACATAAAGCCATTGCTACAGATAACGTGGCGGCCACTATTACTTGGGAAGATTTATTTGAAACGCGTCATTTTGCGTCCTACATCTCTAAAGAAAGCAATGTTTATGACCGCCGTTTGCAGGATTATCTTGCAGGAACGGATCTGTTGATGGAGGGTCAAAAGATTGAAGATGAATTGTTCAACAGGGAACATGATCTTTGGAGTTGGTAATCGGTAAATAGGTGCGCGACACGCCAATTTGAATGGGTAAAAGAAAGAGGTAACTCTTTTTTTTACCCATTTTTTTTTTATTTGTTTCCCCTGTCAAGTGCCAGTTTTAGTCAAATTCTATTTTTGTTGAACTATTTATTACAAACAACTGAACAAGATCAAACAAACCAAGTTATTCATTCAGTTTCAAAAATCAACATAACCATATTTTTTAGAACACTATGCTCAACAAATTATTCACCTTATTGGTCATTTTAATGACTGCTTTTGTGGCACAAGCACAGACTGCGCGTGTCCAAATAATCCACAATTCACCGGATCCGACGGTGGATGTTTATGCCGGTACGACATTATTACTCGACAATTTTGCATTTCGCACTGCGTCTGCTTTTGGCGATGTACCCGCTGGTATTCCGATCCCAATCGGTGTAGCCCCAGCCAGTTCAACATCCTCACTTGAAGCTATTTTTACAGATACGGTTACCTTCGAATCGGGTAAAACGTACGTTGTGACTGCATCTGGTGTGGTATTTAATGCAACTACTCCATTTAATTTAATTGCGGATGCTAATGGCCGAGAAGCAGCCACTAATCCTACAAAAGTAGATGTGGCGGTGCTACACGGTGCCCCTGATGCCCCTGCGGTAGATGTGGTGGTGCGCACGGGATCAAAGATTGTGTCTAACTTATCTTACGGCAGTTTTACGCCTTATTTGAGTCTTAATCCAGGAGAATACTTTTTGGATGTGAAGCCAGCAGGTAGTGCGACTATTGTACAAACTTATAAAGTAGATTTAAGTGGTTTCGCTGGTCAAGCAGTTTATGTATTTGCGAGTGGATTTTTGACTACTGGCGTAGGTGCTCCGTTTGGTTTGTTTGCTGCTTTGGCAGATGGAACAGTGATTGAATTATCGGCAACACCTATTGCGCGTGTACAAGTTATTCATAATTCACCAAGTCCAACGGTGGATGTGTATGCCAATGGAGCCATTTTGCTCAATGATTTTGAATTTAGGAAAGCGACTTCGTTTATTTATTTGGCGGCAGGTGTTGATATTAATTTAGCGATAGCAGCGGATACCTCCACTTCGGCGGCATCTGCCTTTATCACTTCTAATGTAAATTTGACTAATGGAAAAACGTATATTGTAACAGCAACAGGCGTAGCAGGCAGTGCTACCGCACCATTTGGATTGAACATTAACGATAATGCCCGTGAGCAATCGGTACTACCAACAAAAGTAGATTTTGCGGTTCTCCACGGCTCTCCGGATGCTCCTGCAGTAGATATTTCTTTGTATAATGAGACGCTAAATTTGGTGGACAGCCTTGCATTTAACTCCTTCAGTGGTTATTTGAGTGTTGATCCAGGTGTATATTATTTGGATGTGAAATTGGCTGGAACAAGTACCAAAGTAGGTACTTTCATAGCAGATTTGAGTGGTTTGGCAGGTAAGGCTGCTTATGTGATGGCAAGCGGTTTTGCAACACCTAATACGCCGCCATCTTTAGGCTTATTTGCTGTATTACAAAATGGAGATGTCGTAGAATTACCTGCGGGCACGCCACCAAGTCCAACCGCAAGGTTACAAGTGATCCATAATTCACCCAACCCAACGGTGGACGTGTATGTTAACGGTGATTTATTGCTCAATGATTTTGAGTATCGTGACGCAACACCATTTATCACAGTAGATGCTGGCGTAGTATTGAATATCGGTATTGCTGCGGCCAATAGTACTTCTGTAAATGATACTATTGCCAATTTTCCCGCTACTTTGGATGCTGATGGTACTTATATCGTAACAGCATCGGGTATTTTGGGTAATACAACAACGCCATTTACTTTGAACGTAAACGCTACGGCAAGTGAAACGGCTAGTATTCCTTCAAAGGTAGATATTGCAGTATTGCATGGTTCACCTAACGCGCCCAATGTGGACATAGATGAAGTATTTATTGGTAATGTAATTTCAGACTTGGCCTATGGTGAATTTACACCTTATTTGAGCCTAGATCCAGCTATTTATGATTTTGCAATTCGCCCAGCAGGTTCTCCATCAGTAGTGGCTACCTTCCGCGCAGATATTTCTGGTTTGGCTGGACAATCGGCTTATGTATTGGCCAGTGGTTTATTGGGCAACACTACTACGCCGTTTGGTTTATTGGCTGTTTTGGCCGATGGTACTGTAATTGAATTGCCATTAACACCTACTGCACGGGTACAGGTTATACATAATTCACCTAGCCCAACGGTAGATGTCTATGCAGGTAATACCTTGATAATCGATGATTTTGAATTCCGTAAGGCTACTCCATTTGTCAATATCCCAGCAGGACGCGACTTTAATATTGGTGTAGCACTTGGAAATAGCACTTCGGCGGCTGATGTAATTGCAAATTTCCCTGTTACCTTAGATGCCACTAAAAAATATACCATTTTTGCAGCGGGTGTTGTAGGAAGCGCAACTGCACCTTTCGATTTATATATTTTTGATGATGCTTTGGAAGCGTCTCCAGCAACGCCAATTGTATCATTTAGTGCTTTCCACGGTGCACCGGGTGCTCCTGCGGTAGATGTCGTAGAGCGTACAGCGGGTGCATTGGTACAAGATTTGGCTTTTGGCGAAAATACTGACTATTTGAATGTTCCTGCTGCGCTATACGTTTTAGACGTAAAACCTGCAGGTGTGGACCAAATCGTTGCTACCTATAACGCAGATCTTAGCATGCTAGGTGGTAATGCAATTCGTGTATTTGCTAGTGGTATTTTGGGCGGAACGCCTGCATTTGGTTTGTATGCGGCATTGGTAGATGGTACAGTGGTTCAGTTACCACTTGGTACACCACCAGTTGCAGAAACTGCAAGGTTACAAGTGATCCATAATTCACCCAATCCAACGGTGGACGTGTATATTAACGGAGCTTTACAACTCAATGATTTTACGTATCGTTCTGCAACGCCATTTATCACAGTAGATGCTGGCGTAGTATTGAATATTGGTATTGCAGCGGCCAATAGTACTTCTGTAAACGATACTATTGCTAATTTCCCTGCCATTTTGGATGCTAATGGTACTTATATCGTAACAGCATCGGGTGTTTTGGGTAATACAACAACGCCATTTACTCTGAATGTAAACGCTACGGCAAGAGAAACGGCTAGCACGCCTTCAAAAGTAGATATTGCAGTATTACACGGTTCACCTAACGCGCCTAATGTGGACGTAGATGAAGTATTTACAGGTAACGTAATTTCGGACTTGGCTTATGGTGCATTTACACCTTATTTGAGCCTAGATCCGGCTATTTATGATTTTGCAATTCGCCCAGCAGGTAACCCAGCAGTAGTGGCTACTTTCCGCGCCAATCTTTCTGGTTTGGCTGGACAATCGGCTTATGTATTGGCCAGTGGTTTAGTAGGAAGTTTAACTAATCCGTTTGGTCTATTGGCCGTATTGGCCGATGGAACGGTTTTGACATTACCTATTACTCCCACTACACGCGTTCAGGTGATTCATAATTCACCTAGCCCAACGGTAGATGTTTATGCAGGTAATACGCGGTTACTCAATGATTTTGCGTTCCGCACGGCTACTCCATTTGTAGATGTACCAGCTGGTCGTCCATTTAGTCTTGGTATTGCACTAGGCACAAGTGGTTCTGTTGCAGATACTATTGTTTCTTATGCAGTTAATTTAGATGCAGCGAAAAGTTATACTATTATTGCAGCCGGTATTGTAGGTAATGCTGCAAATCCGTTCAATTTGTATGTTTATGATGATGCTTTGGAGGCTGCTCCAGTGGGTACAGTTTCGTTTAGCGCATTCCACGGTGCACCGGGCGCACCAGCGGTAGATATTGTAGAGCGTTTAGGTGGCCCAATTGTAGAGAATTTAGCATTTGGTGAAAACACACCTTATTTGAATGTACCACCAATTACCTATGTTTTAGATGTAAAAGCAGCCGGAACAGATCCGATTGTTGCAACTTATATCGCTAATTTGTCGGCATTGAGTGGTGAAGCCATTAGAATATTTGCAAGTGGTATCCTTGGAGGTACACCAGCATTTGGTTTATATGCTGCTTTGGCCGATGGTACAGTTGTTCCATTGCCATCTCAAGGACTGGCGCGGGTACAAGTGATCCACAATAGCCCAGAGCCAGTGGTGGATGTGTATTTGGATGGTGAGATCCTAATTGAAGATTTTGAATTTAGGCAAGCCACTCCATTTGTTTATTTGCCTGCTGGTGCAGAAATAAACCTAGGTATAGCAGCGGGTAATAGCCAATCAGCAACTGATACCCTTGTAAATTTCCCTGTTACATTGGAAAATGGAAAGTCGTATATTGTAGCAGCATCCGGTATTGTAGGTAATGCAACTACACCATTTACTCTGATTGTAAATGCTCAAGGTCGTGAAACAGCAGCGGATCAAACCAAATTGGAATTGGCTATTTTGCACGGTGCAACTGACGCTCCACCAGTAGATTTAGTGCCCGTTGGTTCCACTACTCCGCTATTAACGGATTTGGCTTATGGCGACTTTACAAATTATGTTGCGCTTGATGCAGGTGAAATTATATTTGATGTACAGGCTTCTGCCAATCCAAGTATTTTAGCAGGTACTTACGGTGCCGATTTCGCTGGTTTAGAAGGCTTTTCGGGTGTTGTATTTGCCAGCGGATTATTGAATGGTCAACCTGGATTTAGTTTATTCTTAGCCACTCCAGACGGATTTGTAATTGAGATACCATCGTACTCTAGGGTGCAAGTGATTCATAATTCACCAAGTCCAACGGTGGATGTGTATTTAGATACTACCAATATTATCAACGATTTTAGTTTCCGCGATGCTACTGGTTTTGGTTTATTACCATCAGAAACTGCTTTTGAATTGGGTGTTGCACCTGAAAACAGTACTAATGCTGACGAGGCTATCTATACTTTAGCAGTACCTGGCCTAAGAACGGGCAAAACTTATGTTATTGTCGCTGCGGGTGTTGTTGGTAATGCTGCTACGCCATTCAAGTTGTACGTCAACGAAAGTGGTCGTTTCCGTGCTAATGATCCTGCGACAGTGGATATTGCATTGTTCCATGGCGCACCAGATGCACCAGAAGTGGATATTACGCTGCCTAATGGCACACCAGTTTTTGATAATGTACAATTTGGGGAGTTCATGCCTTATATCAGTGTACCGCCAGCGCAGTATATTTTGAGCGTAACACCTGCGAATGACAATAGTAATATAATTGCTAGTTATGTAGCCAATATTGCGCCAATTGCTGGCGAGGCGATCACTGTTTTTGCTTCTGGTTATTTGGCACCTGCCGCAGGAGCACCAGGTTTTGCACCATGGGTTGCATTGGCTGATGGTACGACCTTCCCGTTGCCATTGTTTGTGAATACCAATGAATTGGACGACAAACTATCTCAATTACAATTAGCGCCTAATCCAACTTCGGATATCTTGTCGGTGAAATTCAACCTTAGCGCAAGCGAGGATTTGCGTTACCGCGTTCAAGACATGACAGGTCGCTTAGTGATGGAAGGTGATTGGGGTACTGTAAGTAGCGGTACTTATTTCGAGCAATTGGAAGTTTCGAGTCTAAGTTCAGGTATGTACATGTTAGAAATCGTATCGGATGCTGGTCAGCAAGTGGTGCGGTTTGCAGTACAACGTTAATTCGCTAAAGTAAGAAGTCAAATATATTATTAATGACACGGGCCGCTCTGTAGATGAACAGGGCGGCCCGCTTTTTTGCCTTAGGAATGATAAAACGACAACTTATGCTTTTATCGTTCCTTACATTTTAGTCAATAACAATTTTCCAATTTCAGGATTTGCGTACAAGCCCGACAGTGGCGTTGGGTGTTTAGTAGAGACGAGTTCTTGTGCCATACTCAAGCGGAGGTCGTTGGGTATAAAATCGAGTAGAATAAACTTGGCTACCTGAGCGAGTTGTGCTTCAGAAAGTGTATTGGAGCGCGAAAGCAGGTAATTAATCAACCTTGAAATGACTACTGATAAAATATCAAGTCTCTGAACGGTACCATCATTGACCAATCGTTTGATATGGCCTGTTGCTTGCTCAAAGTTTTCACCATCTATAATTTGTTCTGGCCCCGGTATTTTGTCGAGTTTGAGGTGTACAAAATTGACAAAGGTTTGTACTGTTTCGGTATCAAGGCACGACTCGCCGAGTATTTTAATCATCGGCAATTCAGCATTAAGGTCGTCAAAAGGTGCGATAAGATCAAAGAATTGCACCAAAGAGCGCGGCGTAGTTCGTTTGCCATTCACCAATTCGGGATATGCAAGTACAAAGTAGATACCTCGTTCGTCCACACCTGCTTTTTCGGCCCATTGCGCCCAAATAGCGGCATTAAAGTCCATAGTGATATGCAGCATACGATTGAGCATAGCATCGTCGAGGGGGGTAACGGAATAGTCGCCACCGTCGGGATTGGCCGTTAGGATAATTAACCAGCGTTTGGGCAATGCCCAAGATACCAATTCATAGTATTGCAATAATTGCATGATACCACGCAGGATACGGTCATCAGCGCGGTTCACATCATCTAGGAGCAGGATACCCGGCCCATCTTGGGTAGGTACCCAGTCGGGAGGTGTAAACTTGGTCACATTTCCATCAATACGAGGCATCCCGATCAGATCGCCCATTTCTTCAAATTGAGCAGGAGCGACATAAACCAAAGGCGCGTTGAGGCGCTTAGCAATACCTTTTACCAGTTCTGTTTTACCAATACCATGCAAGCCCCAAATACATATTGGTGTTGGGCGCGCATCGCCTGTTTGGGTGCGCATAATTTGAATATTATGCTCAATTAAGCGCGTTACAGTATCTGCGTGTACACGTGCGCCGTAGGTAAGAAAACTCATTTTATAATTTTCATTTCATTGATCAACCGCGTTGCGCCAGCATATTTATCCACAATAAATAAGACATACCGAATATCGACCATAATATTCCGACAAATTGCAGGATCGTAATTGATATCGCTCATGGTGCCTTCCCATACACGATCAAAATTGAGGCCAACCAGGTTTCCTTTTCCATCCAATGCAGGGCTTCCTGAATTACCACCAGTGGTATGGTTGGAACCTAAAAACGCAACGGGCATACGGCCATCTTTTGTCGCATAACGTCCATAATCCTTTGTTTGATAAAGGGTTATGAGTTTTTTAGGTACATCAAATTCGTAATCGCCGGGGATATACTTTTCCATTACGCCTTCTAGGTAAGTACGATAATCGTAAATCACAGCATCTTTAGGGCGGAATGCCTTTACTTGTCCATATGTGAGGCGAAGGGTGCTATTGGCATCGGGGAAAAAGCGTTTTTCTTTGAATACTTCCATTTGCGCAGCCATATATTGGCGTTGCATAGAGGTAATTACTGGTTGAATTTCGCGTATTTTTGGAGCAACTGCGGCATCATAATCTTTGGTTACAGCCCGCCAAAATACGACAGCAGGGTCTTTTTCTAAAGCGGTGGCAATATCAGCAGGGCTTTTTTCTAATAATGCCATGGCGCGTTTTTCATCGGTCAATGCACTGTTTTGGAAAATATATGCTGCAAAACCTTTATACCCCCCTTTTGCTTCAGCGGCTGTTTTCACGGTAGTACCACCCCATTCGGCAGGTACGTTTTTGGCGTAAATTTCAGTCAATGCGGCAAATATATCTTGATCTACCTCTGGGCGGTAGTCTTTGTAAAACCCTTTTAAACTCTCGCGGGTACTCCCAATTTTAGCAGCAAATCCAGGTGTTCCCGATTTGGTGTATGATTCAATCCAGCCATTTAGGCTAGCGACCAAAGCGTTAATTTCGGTATTGCGTACAAATACTTCTAAATAGTAGTCGCGCGTGCGAGCGTATTGCTCTATATTAGCGTATTGCACCTCCATACGCTCCAACAAATTGCCATATTTAAAATTGAGATCAATACTATTTTTGACACGGCTTGAAAAATCGGCTTCAAAAGCCTTTTTCTTCTCGTAAGCATTGTATTTTTTCAGACCCTGCATTTCACCCATCCATTTTTTCCAAGCATTGGCAATACTAGATTGTTTGGCAACATAAGCAATTTTTACACCTGGGTCGCTACGCATATAACCATCCATTATTTTTAGTGCTTGATCGCGCACACCTACGCGAGCAGGATTGAGTACATCGCTAGTTTGCTTAACAGCCACAGCCGGCAAATACTCGGTGGTTCTACCTGGAAAACCATAGACCATAGTGAAATCACCTTCTTCCACACCTTTGATCGAAATGGGTAAAAAATGACGCGGGATCAGCGGAATATTTTTTTCTGAATAGGCAGCAGGAAGGCTATCAGGACTCATATATACTCGGAACATAGAAAAATCGCCGGTATGCCTAGGCCAAACCCAGTTGTCGGTATCTGCCCCAAATTTACCGATTGATGAAGGTGGCGCGCCCACCAAGCGTATATCTTTATACGTGACCGTGATAAACATATAATATTTATTACCTTCATAAAAAGCACGAATCAATATATCTTCTCCTTTTTGCAGACGGGTACGTCCACGCAAATCTTTAATATTTTGGTCAATCATAGATTGCCGCTCCCGTTCGCCCATATCGTTAGAGATACCTTTTAAAACCGTAATGGTTACATCTTCCATACGACGTACAAACATGGCCGTCGCATCGGGGCAGGGGAGTTCCTCTTTTTGAGTAGTGGCCCAAAAACCGTCGTCCACATAATTATGCTCCAAGGTAGAATGGCTTTGAATTTCATCGAACCCGCAGTGGTGGTTGGTGAGCATAAGCCCTTGAGGGGAAATAATTTCTCCTGTACAACCGCCGTTAAATTGGCAAATAGCATCTTTAATGCTGGGTTTGTCGGGATTGTAAATATCGGTGGCCTTTAGTTTAAGCCCCAATGATTTCATTTCTTTTTCATTTTGATTTTTTAAATCAAGTGGCAACCACATGCCGCCTTGGGCACCAATAAAAACAGAAAAAAAGAGCGGGAGTATGGAAAGAGAACGTTTAAACATTACTTAGGAACGCAATTAATAATAAAAAGTGAGTGTAAAATTATTGGACAAAATAAACGGCAAAAGAAAATTCGTCGTACCGATTATCTGCTTGGGTAGCATCTTGGAGCACTTGCAATACTGCGGCCTTTTTGTCCACTTTTTCCTTGGATAAAAATAGTGCCGCATTATTAATGACAAGTGCCGTTTTTTTTAATTTGATATCAATACCTTGCAAATCGCAAAGGCAATCGAAAAGGGCATCCATGTTTTTGCCAAAATGATCCGGAAAATGCAAAGATTTGCTAATCCTCGGGTAAAAAGCACGTAAAGTCCCTATTTTAGCACCATCGAGATGGGCAACAAAAGTATCCGTGCCAAAGGCTGGCAACTTACTTTTCTCTATAATTTTCATGACATTTTAATTTGATAATTTATACCTACTTATCATCCTCCCGTTCTGCTTTTGCATCTTCTCGGCGTTCGATATAATCCTCCCAAATAGGTTTATAATCATACGTCATAAACACCTCGCTATTGAATGCGCCCCAAGCACCATTGGATACAGCCAAATACAAACGACGTACACCATCAGCAGGCATTTGAAGGCTAATAATATGACCTAGTCCTACGGCAACATTCCAAGATATTACACGGGAATCGGCAGGCGGGAACACATCCCAAAAACCATTGGCTTCGAGTAATCGGCGTAGTTCGGCAAATGATTTGTCTTGTTGGTACTTTAGGATAATAGTGACCATTAAACTATCACCTCCAGCATCTGGCATAGGAGGTGCTATGGCTTCTGGACCAGCAGACTTTTTAATTTTATCATCTTGCGCCGATAATGTGGCAAAAGAGGAGAAAACAAGAGTGAATATTACAATTATTCGGAACATAGTATATGCGCGTTTTATGGATTTAATATAAGTGTATTATTTTATTAATTTTGTTGCTGCGCTCCCCAAATCAGTCCAAGTCATAAAAATATCAGCATCACCCATGGCGTAGGGCGCAATTTCGTAGGTATTATAATGAAAAAGCACACCATTTTCGGTAAATGCGCATTGTTCAGGGAAGACAATATGGCCATCCATATACGCATTACCTGCTGCAAAGGCCTCGCTTTTTTCACCTTTATACGCTATATCAAGCAAAGGTAAAATCGTTTGTTCGTCATTGATGAACGTAGATTTGGGTACAATAGTACCATTTGTTGCATCAAAAACGGCCAATTTGGTAAAATAATTTGGATGCGCGCCACCAGTGTACATATAAATATCTAATCGGAGGGTAACATATTGAGCATTGCACATCAAAATGGAATCTTTTAAATCAAACTCATAAGGTAATTCAGACTGGCTACTTTTCCACTGATCAACAAATGTAGCAGATGACTGTTCGAGTGTCATTTTGGGTATCGTGCCATCTTCAGTTTGGGCACACATCTCCGCTACACTGTTTTCTACCCAGTTTTTTATTGCATCGCGGAGTGCTGGACTACCCGTTTTGACGACAGGGTACTGCAATTCAAAATTGACGCAATTTTTCTCACAATCGCCTTCCGATTTATTAAAAGACTCTTGTGTAATTTCGGGTGTTGCGGGGGCTGCAACAGTTGTTGCTTTAGGATCATTTTTACAAGCGTAAATAAATCCAGTTAAAACCAAGAGAACGAGTGCATTTTTAAATGCGTTAACGTGTTGTTTAGCGAGCATTTTGAAATTATGGTACATATTTTGCCGCTAAGGTAATGTTGTTTTTTAATTTTGCGCGAAATGATACTACACCGATTTATTCCACTACTTATTTTAATCGTTTTTTCGGCATGCCGGACTACGAAAACGACTATTTTGCCCTCTAGTCTCGAGCGCAAAAGTGAGCCTTACGACCATTTTACGTTTCAACGCACGTACCCTGATTCGGTATTCGATTGGCGGGCATGGCGGCGGGTCGTTCAGTCCACAAACGAGGTTGCAGCAGCATCCCGCAATAGCGATCCATGCTCCACGGATATTGTTTCTAATACGCCATGGACGCTACAAGGCCCATCGAATGTGGCAGGGAGGGTCAATTCAATTGCCGTTAAACCCGATGACGAAAACACCGTTTTGATTGGTTTTGCAGGTGGTGGCATTTTTAAAAGTACGGATGCTGGTGACAACTGGACACCTGTTTTTGACGATTATCCGCAATTGTCGATTGGTCACCTCACTTTTGACCCCTCCAATCCCAATATCGCGTATGCCGGTACCGGCGATGTCAATATGCCATCCATTTTATACAATGGCGACGGTGTGTATAAAAGTACCGATGCGGGCAGCAATTGGCAATATTTGGGCTTAAACCAAGCGGGTATTATTTCAAAAATAATTGTACACCCCACTAACCCCCAAATCATTTGGGTGGCAAGTATGGGCAATCCTTATACCCGCACCGAAGAACGAGGGGTGTATAAAACCACCAATGGCGGCCAAACCTGGCAAAAAGTGCTGTTTGTCAGTAACCAAGCAGGTTGTAGCAGTTTGGTGATGAGTGCCTCCAACCCTGAAATTTTGTATGCCTCTTTTTGGGATCGGATCAGAAATAACTCCGAATCCATTATAACAGGCCCCAACTCAAAGGTGTATAAAAGTGCAGATGGTGGCAATACGTGGACGCAAATGACCAATGGTTTACCCAATCACAAAAATGGTCGTACAGGATTGGTCATTTCACAGCAAAATGCCAATAAAGCATATCTTTTATACATTGATACGCTGAGTACAGTAGGCACCCTCCACCTCACCGTAGATGGCGGCAACACATGGACTCCCCTCAACGTATCGGCAATGGAGAGCAATTGCGGCGATTTTGGTTGGTATTTTGGTAAATTAGCTATCAATCCTATTGATGATAATGATATTTATTTCCACGGTATTTTAATGTACCGAAGATTAATTAATGGGAGTTGGGTAGTTGCATCGGGTGGGCATGCGGATAGCCATGATCTCCAATTTTGCCCATCAGGGCGGCGATATTGGGCCAATGACGGTGGTATTTACAGAAATGACCCGACTGGTAATCCGATGTTTTGGATCAAAAGTAAAAATTTGCCTGCCAATCAGGTATATCGCGTAGCCTATAACCACCACAAACCCAATGAGTATTGGTTGGGTTCGCAGGATAATGGCATAAAAAAAGGCAACGCACAAAATATCAATGCTTGGAGCGATATATTCCCAGCGGATGGTTTTAATTGCGCTTTTCACCCCACTGCTACTGATACATTTTGGGTAGAAACGCAAAATGGCAATGTACACCGTACGGATAATAATGGTGCCAATTGGATTTCTACTGGTACCGCATTTGGAAGTACAGATCGGGTCAACTGGGATGCGCCTTATTTTAGATCCATACATCCTCCTTATAGATTTTATGCGGCCACGTACCGTTTACTGACATCGCCGGATGGTTCATCTTTTGGTCCCAATTCAGCCGATTTGACAGATGGGGTGATTTTGTCACCGCGTTTTCATACTGTTTCGTATGTGAGTGAGTCGCCGATTACCGAGGGTAAATTATTTGTAGGCACTACCGATGCTAATGTGTGGCGACGAGAGCAAAACGGCACTTGGGTCAATATTACGGGTGCGTTACCAACGCGGTATGTCACCTCCGTTATTGGCTCTCCAACGAATGTACAACGTATTTTTGTTACGCACTCCGGCTTTAGGGACAACGATAGAATTCCTCATATCCACCGTTCTAATGACAATGGTGCTACATGGACGGATATTACAGGAAATCTACCATCAGTGCCTGTAAATCAGATATTTGTAGTGCCTGGGCAGGCGGATTCGGTACTGGTAGCGGCCACTGATGCAGGTGCTTTTGCGACAAAAAATGGAGGTGTAAAATGGTATAGACTGGGCAACAACATGCCTTCTGTACCCATTTTTGATTTCAAACACAACCTCGTGAATAAGCAATTGGTAGCGGGTACACACGGCAGGAGCGTTTGGACGTTCCCGATTGATTCCATCGCAAAGGTCTTTACGCCGGCACCTGTTACGGTTGCAGCGTCGGGTGTGATCAAAGACTTTGCGGGATTGGGTGTTGCCAAAACCTCGTTTCCGGGGTTATCACTCACCGCACAAAGCGACACCAGTGGTGCGTATCAATTGGTAGGTTTGAAGGGTTGTAAAGAGACTGTTTTTAAACCTTATCGCAACGACGACCCTACAAATGGTGTTTCGGTATATGATTTGGTGCTTATTAGCCGACATATTCTCAATTTGGAACCTATTACCTCGCCATATATCATGGTTGCGGCTGATGCTAATAAATCAAAAACGATCACTACTTTTGACATTGTTCAACTACGAAAACTCATTCTAGGCTCCGATACGGCTTTTGTGGGTAATACTTCGTGGCGATTTATTCCAAAATCTTTTCAGTTTTCTGGCCAAGGCAATCCATTATTAGACAGTATTCCTGAACAAGTTTCGATCAATCTCGATCAAGCACCTGTAGTAGTACCCGAGTTTAGGGGCATTAAAATAGGGGATATCGACCAAAATGCCAGCCCAAAATTGAGCGGTGACGCAGAGGAGCGGATGGTGCCACAGTGGCCTATTTTTGCGCAATGGACCGCACTATTAAAGGATGCCAACATTAGTGTGCCGATTACCTTGGATCGAAAATCTTTGTCGGGTATTCAATTTACTATACAATTTGACCCCACGGTATTGGAATGGCAAACGCCCAGCCAATTATTATCAGGTATTGTGCAGGAAGAACATTTCAACCTGCAAAATGTAGCATCGGGGATTGTTAGTTTTGCTTATGAATTTGATCCAAATGTGGATAATCCCAATGGGCCATTATTTGCCTTGAACTTTAAAGTATTACGAACGGGTGAATTACGCAATGCGCTGCATATCAATAGTTCACTTACGCGATCAATGGTTTTTGAGCAAAATGGATCGCCATTCCAGCCCAATCTTTATTGGTTACAAGATTCAAAAAAGCACTTGGAACTCTACCCCAACCCGGCAGGTGCTGCGGGTGCTTGGGTACGTTCTGGCCAAAGTGGAAGGATTTCGGTTTGGGATATTTCAGGGCGCAAGAGCATGAGCGTTGATATTCAGTCGGATATACCAATTCGTTTGGTGGGTTTGAAGGCTGGTGTTTATCAAATATTGTTAGAGGAGACGGGAGAGATGCTTCGTTTGGTGGTGCTTTAGGAACGATAAAACATAGTTTTTTAAATTTTGTCTGTATCTTTGTACGATGAAAAATTTACCAATTGGCATACAGTCCTTAGAACAAATCCGCTTAAAAAATGGTATTTATACTACTGGTTTTCGACTGGCAGCCCTCAGTTTTTGATAGAACAAATGCGTAAACATGGCCGGTTTGATGTTGAAAACTCGGTGGTTAATTCTGCTATATTAGACAAATACGACATTGAAAATATTGCACTAATTCCTTTACTTTTTCAGACAGGGTATTTAACAGTCAAAACAATGGATGCAATGACTGGCGATATGGTTTTGGATTACCCGAACAAGGAAGTACGAGAAAGTATGTATCAGTTTTTAATAGATGATTTGGCTAAAAATGCTTACCGGACGCATACAGGACACACCGTACAAGACCTAAATCAAGCCTTTTTAACGAAAGATCTACCCAAAGTAAAAAGTATGCTCAATGCATTATTGGCCGATTTACCACATGAAGTTTTTGAACAACAGCGAGAAGGCTTGTATCATGGCTTAATTCATTTGGTTTTTAGTTACTTAGGGATGTTTATAAACAGCGAAGTTCATTCTTCGCAAGGCCGGGCAGATGCGGTTGTTCAAACCTTGACCGATGTGTATATTTTTGAATTTAAATTTAACAAAACAGCCCAAGAGGCATTTGACCAAATTGCAAAAAATAATTACGCCAGCAAATTCCAAACTTTGGGTAAAAATATTATTAGCATAGGGGTTAATTTCAATGCT
>JBEAVK010000381.1:0-2840 GCA_041160955.1 Bacteroidota bacterium | reverse complement strand
CAAATGACCACCACTAAATTAGGTTGTTTGCTCGCCCAACTGTTCCAAAAATTGTCAAATGCAGATAAGAAACCCGAACGAGGGCTATCCATCCACGGAAATTCGTCTAAGAAAATGACCTTTTTCTTTTTTGTAGCGGAGGCTGATTTTTCTAGCAAATCTGATAGTAAACTAAACGCATGAAGCCAAGAAGGGAGTTTGCCTAATGGTGCTTCAATCGCAAAGGTCTTTACCAATGCCAACCTAAATCGCTCCAATTGATGCGCTGTCTTTGTGTCTTTTAAACCCGAAAATTCAAAAATCATTCTTTTCTGATAAGCATGGCGAATCAAAAACGTTTTACCTACACGACGCCGACCAAAAACAGCGATCAATTCGGCTTCTTGCGATGTTAATGCTTCCGAAAAAACTTGGAGTTCGGCCTCTCTTCCAATAAATTTTTGTACCATGGTTGTGTTTTATCGAGCCAAAAGTAGGTAAAAAAATGTAGTTTTGGCTCGATAAAAAACAAGTTTATTTTTGGTTAAATTGTATTTTATATTTTATTAAATTTGTTTTAATGTAAAAAATATTGATTGTCAAATTTATAAATAGTAATTTGATAATCATTTTCTATTTTTTAATCAATTTGTTTGTGTAAAAGCGAGTATTTTTTGGGGCAAATAATGGGAGTAAATAATGAATAGTATTTATGCTGAGCCTGTCGAATGTATGCTGAGCCTATCGAATTTATATGGAACATCACCAGCAAAACTAATCAGCAAAAAGTGGCAAGTTATTACTTTATCGTTTCTTACCTTTGCAGGATAAAAAAACTAACGACTCAGTTTTTTAAAAATTAAAAATTATCCTCTCTTTAAAATATAACCTTTATGCAAATTACTTGGCAAGGCGTGTATCCCGCCCTCACCACTAAATTTACCTCGGACGACAAACTCGATTTTGATGCCATTGGTCATAATTACCAAGCACAACTCGATGCTGGTGTAGATGCTTTTATCATTAGCGGCTCGCTCGGTGAAGCCAGTACCTTGGAAGAAGAAGAAAAATTTGATCTACTCTGGTTTACCCTCGAATTTTCAAATAACCGCGTACCTGTTATCCTCAACATGACGGAAGGCTCAACGCGAAAGGCTGTCTCTTTTGTCCAAAAAGCAACCGATTTGGGCGCAGATGGCTTTATGGCACTCCCTCCCATGCGTTATAACAGCGATAGCCGCGAAACGATCCACTTTTTTAAAGCCGTTGCAGATGCTACCGATCGGCCAATTATGATCTACAACAATCCCGTGGATTATAAAGTGGAAGTCACCATCCCAATGTTTGAGCAATTGCTGACTGCACACGACAATATTCAAGCCGTAAAAGAATCCACTCGCGATATTTCTAATGTCACCCGATTGCGCAATGCTTTTGGCGATCGCCTGAAAATCCTCTGCGGTGTAGATACCCTTGCCATGGAAGAACTCGTGATGGGCGCCGATGGCTGGGTGGCCGGATTGGTATGCGCTTTTCCTGCCGAAACTGTTGCCATATTTCGACTGGTCAAAGCAGGAAAATACGATGAAGCCTTAAAAATTTATCGTTGGTTTTTACCCCTTTTGGAATTGGATATTCACCCCAAACTCGTGCAGTATATTAAATTGGCAGAACAAATGGCAGGTATCGGTACAGAAGCCGTTCGTGCACCTCGATTGGTACTGGAAGGCGCAGAGCGCGAAAAAGTAGTGCAAATCATAGAAAATGGCTTGAAAATGCGTCCAAAACTTGCCTAATCCATGCCAAGTAAGACCTTTTTTTGTATAGATGCGCATACCTGTGGCAATCCAGTCCGAGTAGTGGCCGGCGGTGGCCCTATCCTTATTGGCGCGAACATGAGCGAAAAACGCCAACACTTTTTGGCCGAATACGATTGGATCCGAACCGGTCTGATGTTTGAACCACGAGGCCACGATATGATGTCGGGTAGTATTTTGTATCCACCCCACGATCCTGCTAATGATGTAGCCGTTCTTTTTATCGAAACAAGCGGCTGCTTACCTATGTGCGGCCACGGTACAATCGGCACCGTCACGATTGCCATTGAAGAAGGATTGGTAGTGCCTAAAATTGCGGGTCAATTGCGCTTGGAAACGCCAGCAGGTTTGGTATTGGTGACTTACGAGCAGGTAGGCAACAAGGTAAAATCAGTAAAACTGGTTAATGTACCTTCTTTTTTGGCTGCCGAAAACCTCACCGTTGATTGCCCCGATTTGGGTGAATTGACCGTGGATGTGGCTTATGGTGGTAATTTTTACGCCATTGTAGATCCACAGAAAAACTTTGCTGGTTTGCAATATTTCAAAGCGGAGCAACTGGTGGCGTGGGCGCGTGCGATGCGGGTGGACATGAATAAAAAATACACTTTTGTGCATCCACAAAACCCTACGATCAATGGTTTAAGCCATATTTTGTGGGCAGGCGAACCTTTGGATGCCAGTTCTACGGCTCGAAATGCAGTGTTTTATGGCGATAAAGCGATTGATCGGTCGCCTTGTGGCACAGGTACATCGGCGCGATTGGCGCAGTGGTATTTCAAAGGCCGCTTAAAAGAAGGCGAAAATTTTATCCACGAAAGTATCATCGGTTCTAAATTTATTGGTCGTGTGGAAAGCACCACCACCGTTGGTATTCAACCTGCTATTGTACCCAGTATTGAAGGGTGGGCGCGGGTGTATGGCTACAATACCATAAAAATTGATCCTGAAGATGATCCGTATGCGTATGGTTTTCAGGTGATATAACAATTTAACATTTAACATTGAACATTTAAAATTGAACATTGAAAATTTAAAATTAAT
>JBEAVK010000366.1:0-11583 GCA_041160955.1 Bacteroidota bacterium | reverse complement strand
TTCAATACGCGTGCGACCCTGTAGGGGTCGAATGTAATACATGCCACATTGCTCTATAAACATTTGACCCATTCTGGGTCGGTCACACCCTCAAAATATAAAAAAACTTATTTTACAGTGTACTAAATACACTGTAAAATAAAATTTTTTATCCATTTAGTGTACTTTCCTACTACAAAAGTACACTAAGAATACAATGCATTGTGTACAATAAAGTGTACGCTACGCTTTGTGTTCTAAAAAATAAGCGAAGCGCCTACTCTACGTCTTTGTGAACTTTGTGCACTTTTGTGGTGGGAAATGTGTACGCTACGTTATGGTGGAAAACATACTACGCATATGAAAAAAACGTATTTTGCACTGTGCTAAACGTATTTTTTAAAAGAAAACACATACGCTGTATCCCCATTTGCGCGCAAGTGGAACAACCGATCACGCGCTTCCTCTCCAGTAGGAAATTGCCCATCGGGAATCCACCACAAAGCCATAGATGCTTCCTGCATACGCTCAAACCATTTTGCGCGTTTGAGATATACATCCAGGTGACCGGAGTGGTAAACAAATGCCTTTAGGTCTTCTATGCTTTCCCATACAGACACATTGACAATCAATGATTTATCATTAAATGGATCAAGATTTGTAGCATTTCCGGTATCGTCCTTGAGCCGCCATACAAACCCTTTACTTTGCTCCGCAAGGGCGTTAATGCGGTCGAGATCGCCGACAAAATCAGCGAGCAGTGGACTGTCTATGGGTTCAAGTAATTTTGCAATATTTATTTGTGCGAGTTGCATTGGGATAAAGAATATTAAATTTTATCTAAACATTGTCTAAAATCCGCGATCAAATCATCGATATGCTCAATCCCCACCGATATGCGCAACAGATGATCGGGACTTGGAGAACTTTCTCCTTCAATACTCCTGCGGTGTTCAATCAGGCTTTCAACGCCGCCCAAACTGGTGGCATGTTTGAATATTTTTAGTCCTGAACAAATACCCAACGCGGTTTCGCGTCCACCTTTGACCAAGATAGACAACATACCGCCAAAACCTCCTTTCATTTGCTTTTTGGCAATTTCATGCTGTGGATCGCTCGGTAATCCCGGGTACATCACCAATTCGATAGCAGGTTCTTTGGATAAAAACAAAGCCAGTTGCATCGCATTATGTGCATGAACAGGCATCCGCAGGGCAAAAGTGGCCAGACTGCGGCACAATAACCAACAATCGAAAGGCGAAGGCACAGCACCGCCCGTCCGCTGGAAAGTTCGGATAAATTCGTAGCGCGTATCGGCGGCCTTGAATATAAGTGCGCCTCCAAGCACATCGGAATGCCCTCCTAGGTATTTTGTGGTGGAATGGAGTACAATATCGACACCCATATCCAGAGGATTGGTGAACCACGGCGTAGCCCAGGTATTATCGGCGACGGTAAAACAACCGTGTTTTTGTGCAATGGCGACTACCATTGCAATATCGGTTACTTTTACCTGCGGATTGGAGGGACTTTCGATCCAAATCAGAGTCGTATTGGGCAAAATAGCCGCTTCAATGGCCGCTGCATCCAACATATCCACCAGCGTAAAAGTGATGCCAAACTGCGGAAACAATTGCTCCAAAATACTGCGCACACCAAAATAGGTATCATCGGGCAATAAGATATGCTGCCCCGATTGAAGACTTTGGAATACTGCGGTGGCAGCCGTAAGCCCCGAGGCAAAAGTGACAGCCGCTACCCCGTGTTCCATCAAAGCGAGTTTGATTTCCAATTCGTGGCGGTTGGGTGTATCGTGGCGGGAGTAAGCATAACCTGACGGGAACGACAGGCCATCCTCGCCGCGCTCAAAAGTCGTGGACAACACAATAGGTGACATGACAGCGCGGCTGCTGTCTTGCATTTGACCCTCGTGGATGAGTTGGGTGGAAAGATGCATATTTTTAGCGGTAAAAGTGATGAGTTAACTATCGGGACAAAGATCGTTATTTTATGATTGGGAGATAGGATGGTCGAGCCTTTTTCTTTTGACGCTTGTAAATAGTCGTCCTATCTTTGCAAAGGCTATCAGCCATTCTAAAACAACAACAGCAATAAAAGTACCCATTTACCCGCTATTACGTCTATAGCACCATATCAGTTTTAGGCTGAGCAATTACTCATCATTCACGATCGTTACAATAAAATATGCGTCTTACATTACTTTTTACGCTTTTTGCCTGCGCCATTCACGCGCAACAATTAACAGATTTCAACCAAATCATAGCACCGCTTGATTCTCCTGCGGTAGATTTTAAGGAGTATTTAGTTCAATTGGCCTGGATCAACAGCCCCGAAGGCCGAATTGCCGCAGAGGAAGTACTCAATGCAAAAGATCGCAATAGTAATACCAAAAAAGAATGGATGCGCGATATTCAAGGTACATTTAACCTGAATGAGGGTAATTTGCGCAAACAAAATGATGCTTCTGGTAATATTTTTTTTCCAAGGTATAATTTTGGTGCCACTGTAAATGTATTTAATATCCTGAGTCAAAAGGATAAAAATAATATTGCCAAACGCGAAATCCTCATTGCGGAACAGAAAGTGAACCAACGAAAATATGCCATCCGTGCCGAAGTACTTACCCGCTATGCTTTTTTTAAAATGGCCAATAGCGTATTGCTTGCCCGCCGACAGGTAGAACAGGATACGAAAAGCGCACTTGTTTTAATTGAGCAACAATACCGCTCAGACGAAAAATCATTTGATGAATTTACAACGGCTTCTTCTAGTTTTTATCAGGCACAGGAAGCGCGTATCAGGCAGGAAAATGAAGTATTACAGGCACAAATTAGATTAGAAGAAATTATTGGTTTATTGTGGGTGCAGGTAGTCCATCCGAATAAAGATTAGATATTTGTAAAGAGGCTGCCTCGTAAGTAATTTAACATTTAAAATTAAACGTTTATCATTTAACATTAAAAAATAGGAGTACTCTTATTTTAATCATGTTAAATTTTAAATTACTTATGAGACAGCCTTATTACGCATTGAAAGTTTAAAAGTTTAATTTTAAATATTCAATGTTTAATATTCAATGTTCAATTATACAACTAGCGCACCACCAATTTTTCTACTAACACGCCTTGTGTGCTTTCCAAACGGATCGTATATACACCAGCAGGTAATACATTTACGTCAATTGCTACCGATTCACCTTTATTGATATTCAACAAATTACGTTGTGCTACCACGCGGCCTTCTGTACTCAATACCGATAAAAGAGAACGACCTGCTAATGCCTGATTGATGGTAAGATACACCATATCAGTGGCTGGATTAGGCTGTATTTTCATGCGTAATGCATTGTTACCCACTAGATCATCCGTACCAGATGTAGCAGGATTTACGATAACACCACCTTCTGTTACCCTTGAGCAATTTTGGTCGCCTTGGGCAGAAGTAACACATGCTTCTGTATCGTAATTGACCATTTCTAAGAGTTCCAAATCATCGATATACCATCCGTCGAAATTGGTCGTTGCATTAGAAACAAACCTGAATCTAAGCGAAATATCGGCACCGCTCAACGCTTTCATATCCAGATAGGAATGTTTCCAGCCATTAGAATTACCCGAATAACCATATAAAAATGGCGTAGCAAGCGTAGAATAACTAACTGGATCGGTGTAACCATTTCTAAAACCGAGGTTTTTATTAAATAATTTCCAAGGTTCATTCTCACTCAAACGATACTCCAGGAAACTGGCATCATTGCCATCTTCTACCAAAAAACGATTCCAAAAGCGCAATACTGGTTTATTACCAGTAATAGGCAATGGCGTTGCTTTCACCAAAGCAGTTTGCATGGTTGCTGCTACATTATCACATTTCCAAGCACTTTGGCCTGTTACTTTAAATGTAGATTGCAAACCCAAATTTACACCACCCGCTGTTGAGTTTTCCTCATACCAATCTAAGCCATTAGGTTCGTCTTCCAATTCGTCGCGATATAACCGCAATGAGCCGTTCATATCGGCTTGGGCGGAGTAGGTGAGTGTGATCACTTGTGCTTGTGCCATTGTACCCAAATCCCAAGTGATGGTATTGCCATTCACCACACCACTCGTAGATGCTGCAACAACGGTTAAGCCCTGCGGAACAATATCCGACACCACAACATTGGTGGCATCCTGCCCTTTATGGTTGGTCACTTTGATAGAAAAATTAGCCACTCCACCCGCTTCAATAGTAGGCGTAGTGGTCGTTTTTTGAATTTTCAATTCTCTTACGCAAAGTTCGATTGGCTCAAAATTTTCAACACCATCAGTTGCGCTTGTATTAGAGCCTTGGCTGGCAAATTTACCCAGTCCCCTGCGTGCAAATACCTTAGAAATAAGGCAAGTGTCGGCACCGCCATATCGATTAATATCGGCTAAAACAATTGCATTACGACCATCGCCAAAACCCGGGTTACAGGGTTGTAATTTCATGCCATCCATGACCAATTGAATAGCGCGACCATTGCCGCTATTGGTATTGTGCCAATCTATATCAAAGCCGTATTTGTCCACCATTGCCCAGTAAAGATCCCATAACATATTTGACCATACTTCGCCCAATGCATGCACGCCCGTATTTTGTGCTACATCACTAAATGTTAATGGACTAATCGTCATATCTGTTGAATACGGATAACGACGAATGCCTGTACCATCATTGGGTTGGCGTTGAACATAAGTACCAACACCACGTTTTTGCTGTGGTACATCACCTGCTTTTACAGTAGTGACCAAACTGAAAAAATCGCTCCAACCTTCTCCCATTTGCTCATCATTACTGAGGCAATTGGATTGACTTGGGCCGCCTGTTAAACGATTGGAAATACCGTGGCCATATTCGTGTGCAATAATGCCATTATCAAAATCACCGTCTAAGAAATCGGGGCCAGAAACAGCAGGTTGTGCCAACGTAATTTTAAGGCCAGCACCAGCATAAGCGCGCAATAGACTACAGGTTGTGCTGCTGAGCATCAACACCGGGATCGTTACTTCTCCACCAACTGCACCAGCACCCATACCCACAGTGCTTGCTGCAAAATTGCAAATAATACAACCAATGGCACCTGCTTGTTCCACATTAAGTGCTTTTACTCCAAATTCGCAGCTACCACGATCTATGATCACTATTTTACCAGATACATCGTTCAGTGGTGGCTCACAACCGAATGTAGTACCTGCTGAATTTTCTACTACCACTACTTCACCGGTTATAGGAGTCTGCGTAATTTGACCTCCCCAACCACTCGCAGCTTGACCAAAATAAGTACCTGCTACTTCATCCGGAGCAATTACATTGACGATATTACCACCCGAACGAGACCATTTGAACATTTGCATACGCGGCTTACCACCATCTGATGGTGTAGCAAAATTGGCATTGTCTGTACCGCCATTATCCAAAGCCTCTGCTTGCACTTCATCGCCACCTAAACCACCTTTGGAGTAGTTATTGGTCTGAAAATTACCCGCTACTTCATTGAAACCGTAAACATAGGCAATATCGTGCATCATATTGTTCATGTAGAACAAATTGACGGTAGCAGCCCCCAAATTAGCCTCCGGTTCAGCAGCAGGATCAAAAGGCGCATTGAATGTGGTAGTGCTTCCACCACTGAAAGACTCTGCCTCCGAACCCGTGTTATCATTGGCCAAATCATTATACGCCCATACATTATTACCACGGGTATAAGTATATTCATTACCTGCAACACCGTTCACATCCAGCCAACCAAATGGCGATGCTACAGGATGTGCTGGATCGGTAACAACTACCCTTGACCCATGTGCGGGGCTTTCAGTCGGCAATGCAAATACGTTATACGATTCTGCTGCATTCAAGAATGGCAATGCGCCTTCCATTGAAGTAACGGCATCTTGACAGAATTCACCATCTCTGTGTACATGGCCTGCATTACAATAAACGGTTTGGTTGATGCGATCTAATAATGCACCCGTTTGAGCATCAATCCTTATGCTCCAAATATCGGAGGTATTGATTTGATCGATGGTCATTGTCCAGGCTAAACGCACTGTTTGGCCATCCTTACTTACATGAAAGCAGGCGGAAACAGGGATATTCGATCTTGAAACGGTGCCTTTATCAAAAATAAAGTTGCGCTCGTTTATTTTTTCGTTTAAACGCGGGGTTTGTGGTTGATTAAAATCGAGGCCACCCAAAGCCAATTCCAAGGCTTTTGCTGCCGAAAGTGAAGGAATTGTAGTATTCACTTTCTCATTTAGCGCAGGAACAAAACGGTGATCGAGGTGCAATACCTTATCTTCTTTTGTTACATGCAAACCAAAAAGTCCATTAAATACTGGAGTGCCTTGGTGCTGTTGCTGCACCCAAACGTGGGTAAGACCCATTTGTTCAGAAACGTATTCGTCTGTAATTTTGACATCAGATACATCGGCCGTTGTAAGACCGAATTGAGTGGGATTTGCCCTCAAAAAATTAAGAGCGGTTGCACTGGCAGAACGTTGAGCAGAAAGCCCCGCTAGCACTAATGCAGACAGTAAAACTGTACCGAGTAGTCTTTTTATCATGTTAAATAAAATGTTTGGAATATACGTAAATAAGTGTATTATTTCAACCTCAAAAGTAGTCCATCCCTCTGAGTACTTGACAAATACTAGAGATTTGGCCAATAGTGGCGTAAAAAAAGGTTAAGGAACTTTTACTGTTGCTAGTAAACGTTCGACAATTTCCTCCTGATTGACGCCCTGCGCTTCCGCCTCGTATGTGAGTCCAATGCGGTGGCGCAACACATCGGGCGCAATGGAGCGCACATCCTCGGGGATCACATACCCGCGCCTACGCAAGAATGCCATAGCGCGTGCAGCCTGCGCCAGCGCAATAGACGCACGTGGCGAGCCGCCATAATTGATCAAAGGAACGAGGTTATTCATGCCATACTCCGCAGGACTACGACTGGCAAATACCAAATCAATGATATATTGCTCTATTTTTTCGTCCATATAAATCCGGTCGAGTACCGTACGCGCCCGCAGGAGCGCCTCGGTGGAAACAACTTTCCTTACTGCGATGATTTGATTGCTCAAATTGAGGCGAATAATGGAGCGTTCTTCCTCTTTACTCGGGTAACCGATCTTGACTTTTAATAAAAAACGATCCAATTGCGCTTCGGGCAATGGATAAGTGCCTTCCTGCTCAATCGGATTTTGAGTGGCCATCACTAAAAACGGTTCTTCCAACTTAAAGGTTTCGTTACCGATCGTCACTTGCCGTTCCTGCATGGCCTCCAACAAAGCACTTTGCACTTTAGCGGGGGCGCGATTGATCTCATCGGCCAATACAAAATTGGAGAAAATAGGACCTTTGCGCACGGCAAATTCCGTTTTCGCGGGGTTATAGACCATTGTCCCGATCACATCGGCGGGCAACAAATCGGGCGTAAATTGGATACGACTAAATTTGGCATCCACAGCCTGCGACAATGTTTTGATCGCCAGCGTTTTGGCCAGTCCTGGCATACCTTCCAAAAGAATATGCCCTTTGGTCAATAGTCCAATTAGCAATCGTTCAATCATGGCATGCTGCCCTACTATGGTGCGCGATGTTTCGTTGAATAAATCCTGTAAAAATGCTGATTCGAGGGCAATTTCCTCGTTAAGTGCAGTAATGTCCGGTGGTATTTGCATAAATCTTCTTAAATCGGGTGCAAATATATTCCAAAATAGTACTTTTGTAGTCGTTTTTTCAAACTCTTTGTCACTTTCTTATATTTGCGTAGTGAAAACGAGGTAAAAACGTAGTGCACCGACCAACATACACAATCTAAAAAGGGGTAAAAGACCACCAACCAGTCGTTTTTTTATTCCATAGTACTCATATATTTTTCCATGTCAACTACCGCAACTTTTCTCGACACCGGTATCGAGTTTCTTAAAGGCGTAGGCCCTCATCGCGCCGATACCCTCAAACGCGAATTGGGCATATTCACCTTCCGTGACCTACTGTTTCATTTGCCTTTCCGCTATATCGACAAAACGCGTTTTCATAAAATTCGCGATATGCAAAACGAAGGCGAAACGTACCAATTGCGCGGCATTTTACGCCGTCTCGAAACATTGGGCGAGGGCCGCGCCAAACGCCTTACCGCTACCCTCCGCGATGATACAGGTGCGATTGAATTGGTATGGTTCCAAGGGATGAATTGGCTGGAACGCACCCTCGAAATTGGAAAAGAATACGTGGTTTTTGGCCGTGCCAGCGAGTTTAATGGGCGTTTTAATATGGCGCACCCCGAAATGGAAGAAGTAAATGAGGAAAATATCCGCAAATCTTCGTCTTTCGATCCTGTTTATCCTACTACCGACAAACTTACACAAAAAGGACTCGACGCAAAAGGTATCCGCCGCACCATTCGTACCTTAATCGAACTGATGCCGCCCGTTGCGCTGCCCGAAAATTTACCGGATTATCTGTTGGAATCGTACCGTTTGGTACCGCGTTTGTGGTCGTTAAAAAATATCCATTTTCCCGAAACACAAAGCGATCTTGACCAGGCCATCCGCCGTTTGAAATTTGAGGAATTATTTATGTTGCAATTACGGTTGTTGCAAACCAAAACGAGGCGAAAAGAAACCATACGAGGTTTTGTTTTTGATCGAATTGGCGATAATTTTAACCGTTTTTATAAAGAAAAATTGAGTTTTGAACTCACTGGTGCGCAAAAACGCGTACTCAAGGAAATTCGTATCGACCTCGGCGCAGGGCGACAAATGAACCGCTTGGTACAGGGTGATGTTGGCTCGGGAAAAACGGTAGTTGCCTTGATGGCCATGCTGATTGCTTTGGACAACAAATATGCGCCACAAGACCCCGAAAGTCCGCCTTTCCAAGCCTGTTTGATGGCGCCTACCGAAATTCTGGCGCGGCAACATTATGAAGGCATGTCGGCTTTGGTGGGTGATCTTGGGGTGAATGTTTGTTTTCTTTCGGGTAGTATTAAGGGGAAAAAACGGGCTGCTATTTTAGAGCAACTGGCCGCAGGTGAAATGCATATCGTGATTGGCACCCACGCACTGATTGAAGATTGGGTGCAATACCGAAATTTGGGGATTGCTATTATTGACGAGCAACACCGTTTTGGGGTAGAACAACGCGCTTCTTTGTGGAGAAAAAACCCGATTTGTCCGCCACATATATTGGTAATGACGGCTACACCCATTCCGCGTACTTTGGCGATGACCCTTTATGGCGACCTCGATATTAGTATTATTGATGAATTACCGCCCGGACGAAAACCGATTACGACGCTGCACAAAACGGAGCATCACCGACTGCGGGTACAAGGTTTTTTGAAAGAAGAAATTGCCAAAGGCCGACAAGTGTATATCGTTTACCCGATGATTGAGGAGACCGAAAAAGTGGATATGGCCAATTTAATGGAAGGTTTTGAGGCGATTTCCCGCGATTTTCCACAACCTGACTATCAAATCTCTATTTTGCATGGTAAAATGAAACCGGTAGATAAGGATTTTGAAATGCAGCGGTTTGTGCGCGGCGAAACGCAAATCATGGTAGCCACAACGGTGATAGAAGTGGGCGTAAATGTGCCAAATGCTTCGGTGATGGTGATTGAAAACGCCGAACGTTTTGGGCTTTCTCAACTCCACCAATTACGCGGTCGTGTAGGACGCGGTGCCGAACAAAGTTATTGCCTGCTGATGACGGGGTTCAAACTCAGCAGCGATGGCCGCGAGCGTATCCAAACGATGGTGGCCACCAATGATGGTTTTGTTATTGCCGAAGCCGATCTCAAACTCCGTGGCCCAGGCAATATTGAAGGCACACAACAAAGCGGTATGCTGCGTTTCCATATTGCAGACATTGCCAAAGATGGACATATACTCAATGCGGCCCGCGATATTGCGCAGAAAATACTGGATTCCGATCCTGGTTTGGTTGCGCCCGAGCATACGCGCCTACGCGAGGTGATTGGGAAGCAGGAGGTGGAGGCGAAAATTTGGGGGAAGATTTCTTAGATTTGGGCAAGTACCCGTACCGACGTAGCGTGGCATACGGATTACACGGATTAGACACGGATTTTAAAGGATTTCTTTAAAATGCTGATTTTTATTTCATAAAAACAGGTAAATCCGTGTCCAATCCGTGTAATCCGTGTGCTATTTAATTTTTACAAATACCAAATCTACTCCCCTTTAACAAATTTACCCGAACGCACCTTTTTGTTTTGCACCATTAACGCCCAAAAATACAGACCAGTAGGTAGTTTTTCAACAACAACAGCACTATTGCCGCCTTGCAATAAGGTATGCGTTATCTGCAAAATACCGAGGCTATTGTACACCTCAACTGTTGCACCTGAAAGCACATCATCTGCAATAATATTTAAATATTCACGCGTTGGATTGGGAAAAATGGAAAAATTAGGTGCTGTTTCCAGTGCATTTGTACTTGAAATCATAATCGTTGTATCACAGGGGTAACTGACAAAATGAAGATCAGTAGTCGCATCTTCATAGCAACGTATGCCTATTGGGCCACCTTCGTACAAACCATAATCGGGGGTTAAAAAATTGGTACACCCAATACCTTCAATAATCACGTTGCCCCAATCAAAGAATAAGAGATCATTGGAGGAGATAAATTGCACCTTGCGTGTTTCGCCACTTACCATAATCTGACCTACGGAATCGACTAGTACATTGATACTTTTGATACCTGTGGGGCTGTTCAAACCGTCTATTATCCACGAATCGCCAGCGGTAGCCGTAAAATCGTAGAGGAGTTCGAAGCGGCTGGTCAGCAAACTGTAAAAAAAGACGGAATCATTTTGGCTAAAAAAATAAGTTGGATTGGGCAATGTTTCGGAACCAATACCGACCAATTTGCTGCATAATTTGCCTTGGTATTGTACTTTTTCCACCACTTCTACCACGCGAGGAAATACACCAAATGGCGGAGGGATAAAGGCCTCCTCCGAGTAGTGCCATTTCGCTCCCAGCGGAGCAAAATCGGAGGTTTGTGCAGATAAAGAAATGAAAAAGCAGCAAGAAAAAGCGAGGATTTGTAGTAGTTTTTGCATGATGTAAGGTTGATTAATGTTGAAAAATGAATTTACCATTTGCTACTGGCCAGTTTCCATCATACAAAATGAGTCGATACAGACCATTTGGTACAGCGAATGAAGGAAGATCTAATACTGAAATATCGGGTGTCCATTCAAATCGTTGGATAAGTTGTCCATTGCTATTAAAGCAGCGCAGTTCAAAATTATTTTTGCTTTTGGGCATATTTTCGGGTAAAGTTACCCTTATTGGGCCATTGGAGGGATTGGGAGTGACACCCATTATAGGCAAGTCGGGTAGTTTGAATAGTGGCTCCGAAGCAGATGAGATATACTGTATCCCTTCGCCGCAGCCAGGCTCTAAGCAACCATCTTTGTCCACCACCAATAGTCCAATATTTAGATTGAGGTAGCCCAAATAGTTGGTATCAAAAACAATTCCGGTTGCCGCAATACGCCCATCTGCCATTTCGCAAATATCCAAT
>JBEAVK010000330.1:0-2896 GCA_041160955.1 Bacteroidota bacterium | reverse complement strand
GCATCCAAGTCTATATTGCTTACATCCGCACTATCCAGAATAATACTATCTGTCACAATATCCTCGAAACGATACGATGGCATTTGCTTTTGGCGGAGCATTTTGGTCAAAAAAGTAGGTGTCCCCGTTGAGAACCAATAATTGCGCAGTGTACCACCTGAATTGAGATAGTTTAAGATGGAAAACGGATTATAAAGTGTGGTTACGCCGTCCCAAGAATAACCATTATACCAGTTTTTAACGGCTTGCAAAATGGTACTGATGTCTTGCTTTGTCTCTTGCGCGACTGCGGTTAAATAAGGCATAAAATTGGTCTCGAGTTCGGTTTGTGTCCAGCCCGTTATCTGTGCCAAGGACTGGTCTTCGGTGGCATCGTAGAGGTTATTCAAATCTGAAAAAATGGAGACTTTACCAAATTTGGACACGCCTGTGATAAACACAAAATGCAAATAAGGATCTGCTGACTTGAGCGTACCATAAAAGTTTTTGAGTATATCAATATGGTGGTGCATCCGTTCCGCAGCATGGTTTTCTATACAATCTGTAATGGCTTTGTCGTACTCGTCTATCAGCACTACTGATTTACCCAATAGTCCTAACAATTCAGCAAATTTTGATTTTGCGCCTGTTTGGTGTAATTGAACGCCATTTTTAGCGGCCTCTTCATCTATGGTTCTAGCCAATTCCTCCTCTAGCGGGAGGTTGAGGTAATCCATTTTGTTAAAATCAATATGTACTACTGGCCATATTTTCCAATCCACTTTATCCTCGATCCACAAATTTTTAAAGTATTCTTTTTGGCCTTTAAACAGTGTAATCAAGGTGCTCACCAGCAACGATTTACCAAAACGCCTTGGTCGAGCCATAAATATATAGGGCGCTTTTTGGGTCAGGGTATGGATCAACTGGGTTTTGTCCACATAGAGAAAACCACCTTCGATGAGCGAAGGAAAATCCTGTTTGCCGATGGGTAATCTTTTTAACATGTATTACTTATTCAAGGACTGAATTGTAGCATACGCAAGTATGCCGCTAGTAATTACACTAGTAAAAGCAATGATTTGCGTTAGTTTTTTATCCCAATCAATGGCTTTACCTTCTTTTTTCTCTTTTTCCGGTTTTTCGGGTTTAGAAGGCACAAAGACAATAGAACCTTTGGCTACTTTAGGGTATATTTTAAAGAAAAGTACCCGTTTAGTGCGGTTAATTTTGCCATTGGGTTGCTCTACGGTCACTTTTCGGCGGTAGGCATCCTTGGTAAAACCGCCTGCGTATTCTTTTACATACCAACCTGCTCTTTTACCGGGGGTAAAGGCCGCATTAATTTGGTTGTTTGCTGAAATTTTAGCGCGTAAAATCTGGCCCAATTCTGTATTTTGCCCTTTAATGGTGACGAGATCTTCGCGTTTGGGCACATTAATTACATCGCCTGTTTTGAGAATATGATCCTCGGTGGAGCGTGGCTGCCTTAGGGCTTCATTCAAACGCGTCACGACATAACCTTTGCTTTTTTCGGTACGGTAAAGGGTGGTAGCAAATTCATCTGCTTCGGAGGTAAGGCCACCAGCCCGTTTAATAAGGTCGGAGAGGGTTTCGTTGTCATTGACTAAAGCATAACGACCGGGGTATTTGACTTCGCCGTTGAGGTCAACAAACTGTTGGAATTCAAATTCGGGGACGCTGCGCACCACAATTTCGTCGAAAGGCATGATGACAAAACCACTGCCTCCACCGGTTAGATTAAGGTTGCGGTCTATTTCTACGGAAAGCGCCAGTGTGCGGGTGGGTTCGTTGTTATTGAACTGTACGCGATAGACATCAATCCGATTGGTAGCGGCCTCCATTTTCATCCGCCAGCCAGTAGTAAGAGGTCTTTGAGGTTGAGGGTGGGGCTGTACTGAAATTTGCCGGGTGTACGTACGGCACCTACTACGTTTACTTCGGAGGCATCGGTATAGGTGATAGCCGAGAATACATCCAGTTCATCGAAGGGCTGGAGCGACAGGTTACTCTTGCTATTGGGGCGTTGGAGTGCTTCCGTGATATTGACAGGGATATATTCTTTCTTTTTGGTGTTATTGGGATCGGTGCGGATGATATAGCCTTGTCCATTGGCATCTGGTCGCAATCCGCCGGAGAGTAGTACTGCCCGTTGGAGCGTGATGGTAGAATCAGGGGAAAAAGGGTATTCTTTTATGGGGGTACGCACTGCCCCTATAACGCTGATGGTGGTCAGATCGATGTACTGCGCTTGTGTATAGACGGTGAGTTCGTCTTGTCGTTCCAGTACTATATCGGCGGTACTACCGGGCTGCGCCAATATCTGATCCAAGTTGAGTTGCAACAACCGTGTAGTACCATTTGGGTTTTTACGGAGCAGGAATGCCATATCGGTACGTGCGCCACGCTGGAGCACACCTTTTTTCAAAAGATCACTGACGCGTGGTGTTTCTGTTAAGGCATAAACGCCGGGCAATTCGACAGCCCCAGTAATATTGGCCGTATTTTCTATTTCGGTTGGAATATCGCGGACGATCACTTCATCGCCGTTCAGCAGCGTAAAGTCTTGGTTGGCACTGATCAATGCTTTTAAATTAACGTCGATCAATACCTGTTTGTCGTTGATAAAGCGGCGTACTTGGATGACTTCGTTATAGGCATTGGGGTTCAAACCACCTGCATATTGTAGGAGTTGTACCAGGTTTTCGCCTGTAATTAATTCAAATTTGAACGGGCGACGAATAGCACCGCTGATGCTTACCACCCTTTCAGAAACAGGCACATAGATCATATCGTTATCTTCCAAAAAGAAATCAAACTGGATGGATGGGTTGTTCATAAAGGCATATACATCCAATATTTTGGTTTGTTTACCGCGAATGACTTTGATGGTACG
>JBEAVK010000323.1:0-35592 GCA_041160955.1 Bacteroidota bacterium | reverse complement strand
GTCTTGCTACAACTCAGTCATGGCCTAGCAGATTAAAAACTTCTATTCACCAAATTCTCATACAATTCTTGCTGGCCACTACGCTGGGTTGGCTCACCTATGCGTTGTGCAATCCGCTTCAAATCATTGAGTTTTAATTTACCTGCCTCAAACAATTGTCCTTCTTCCGAGTTAAAAGATTCGTAACGATCGGCGCGCATTTTTTGATAAGGAGAATTGGTTAATATCTCGTTAGCAGCGAGTAAAGCACGTGCAAACGTATCCATACCACCAATATGCGCATAGAAAATATCCTCCAAATCAGTCGAATTACGGCGTGTTTTTGCATCAAAATTGACTCCACCGCCTTGGAGACCACCAGATTCTAGGATGACTAACATGGCTTCGGTCAGTTCGCCCACATTATTCGGGAACTGGTCGGTATCCCATCCGTTTTGGTAATCGCCACGGTTGGCATCAATGGAACCGATCATGTTGGCATTGGCTGCTACCTGTAATTCGTGCTGGAACGTATGTAGCGCCAAAGTCGCGTGGTTCACCTCAATATTGAGTTTGAAATCCTTTTCCAAACCATATTCGCGTAAAAAACCGATTACAGTAGCGGAGTCAAAATCATACTGGTGCTTAGATGGCTCCATCGGCTTTGGTTCGATAAAGAATGTGCCTTTAAAACCTTGTTTGCGCGCATAATCTTTTGCCATGTGCAAGAAACGCGCCATGTGGTCGAGTTCTTTTTTCATATTGGTATTGAGCAGGCTGGAATAACCTTCACGACCGCCCCAAAAGACATAGTTTTCGCCCCCCAGTTTCATGGTTGCATCCAAAGCGTTTTTTACTTGTGCACCTGCATAAGCAACTACCTCAAAATCGGGATTTGTAGCAGCACCATTCATATAGCGTGGGTTGCTAAAAAGATTAGCCGTACCCCAAAGTAATTTTACACCGGATGCTTTCTGCTTTTCAAGCGCGTAATCAGTGATTTTGGTTAAACGACGCTCACTTTCTTTCAAAGTTGGGCCTTCTTGCACCAAATCAAAATCGTGGAAACAGTAGTATGGAATACCGATTTTGGTGATAAATTCAAAAGCAGCATCCATTTTGTCTTTTGCATTTTGAATTGGATTAGCGGCATTATCCCAAGGGAAACGCTTCGTTCCGGGGCCAAAAGGGTCTCCTCCTACGCCACAAAGCGTGTGCCAATAAGCCACCGCAAAACGGAAATGCTCGGTCATGGTTTTTCCCGCTACTACTTGGTCTGCGTTGTAGTACCTAAATGCGAGTGGGTTGTCCGTTTTGGGGCCTTCGTATTTAATTTGGCCTACATTTTTGAAATAGGGCTTATCGCCTGTAATTACTTGCATTTTTTTTTAGTTTGTTACTTAATGAATAATTTACAATGTGTGTTTTGCTAAGTAAATAGTAGCCATTATACAGCATTAGGGTCGTAATGCTGTATGATGGCTAGAGTCTAATGTATTAATTACTAATGATTTAGACCAAATGTTTTTCCCAGCGTTCATACGCTGCGAGGTAGGTTTCAGTATGTTTGGATGGCAAATATTCTTTTATGATCTGTTGTTGCTGCATAGCGGTTTGAAGGGTATCATAATGCCCAATAGCAACACCTGCGGCTTTGGCGGCCCCTGCTGCGCCATTGGTATCCATGACTTGAATTATACTACCAGTCAGTGTTGCAATGGTATTTGAAAAAATGGCGGATTCAAACAAATTACCGCTGCTTACTTTCATCGTATTTAATGAAATACCATTGGATTGTAGCATTTTAGCACCATAACCAAATGCGAATGCAATACCCTCCAATGCAGCGCGATACAAGTGTGCTTCGGTATGGACATTAAAGTCGAGGTGGTACATCCCGCCACCCGGTGTTTTATTTTTTAGCATACGCTCGGCACCATTGCCAAATGGCAGCATCACTAATCCATTAGAACCCGGTGGTATAGTTGCTGCTGCTTGTTCCATTTGAGGGTAAGAGATACCAGCATCGCCGACCATAGATCGTATCCATCTGTATTGTATTCCTGCGCCATTGATACAGAGTAAAACACCAGTAAATGGTTGTTCTTGGGTATAATTGACATGGGCAAAACTATTTACGCGGCTGTGCGGGTCAAATACGGGTTGATCAGAAACAGCATAAATCACCCCTGATGTACCACCAGTTGCGGCTACTTCGCCTGCTTTTAAAACATTGAGCGACATGGCATTATTAGGTTGGTCACCTGCCCTGTAACCAATAGGCGTTCCTTTCTCAAGCCCCAGTGCTGCTGCGCCTTCTGCTGATAAACGACATTGTATGCCTACTGCGGGGACAATATCGGGGATCATGCTTTCTGGTATTTGGTAAAGATCGAGCAAGCGTTTGGCGATGGTTTGTGTTTCAAAATCATATAAAATACCCTCCGAAAGCCCTGTAATGGTGGTGTTGAATTCGCCACTCATTTTGTAAGCCAAGTAATCGCCCGGAAGCATCATTTTATAAACTTTGGCAAATATTTCAGGCTCATTTTGGCGTACCCACTCTAGTTTGGAGGCCGTAAAATTGCCTGGCGCATTGAGGTAATGCGACAAACAATAATCAATACCTAATGCCTCGGTTGCTTGCTCGCCGAGTGCCACAGCGCGACTATCGCACCAAATAATGGATGGCCTTAGGGGCTTACCATCTTGGTCAACAATAACCAAACCGTGCATTTGATAAGAAATACCAATACCTTTAATTTCGTTACCTTGAATACCTGCTTTGGACAACAGTTGTTGTGTGAGCACTTGCATATAACTCCACCACAAATCTGGATTTTGCTCCGCAAAACCTGCTTGAGGTGCATCAATATTCATTTCTGTTTCTGGATAATGCATTGACGCTACCACAGACCCCGTTTGCCCGTTTACAATTGCGCCTTTGACGGAGGACGATCCGAGATCATAACCTAGTAAATACATTGAAAAAGAGCCTAAATGGTTAAATATTGGATTGATTCATTTGGTGCAAAAGCAAAGCCACAAAAGTAGATGGTCTTTATGGTAAAGCGAAAATTTGGTCTTACCTTTTTTACCACTACACTAGACATTATATAGAATTAGAGTCGTAATGCTGAAATGAGGAATTTTTTGTCAAATCAAGGCAAATTTTGCAGTCGGAATGGGGTATTTTCGGCAAAAAATTTAACGAAAATTAACCATTCCCAGCATACTAAACTAATGTTGTATAATGTCTAATAATTAAAATATTTTTTGCGGATTAAGTATGCCTTTGGGGTCAAAAAGCCGCTTAATACCCCGCATCAGTTCCATTTCAATAGGTGAAAAGACGATATCCAGATACGGCCTTTGTACCCACCCAATACCATGCTCACCAGAAATAGTACCACCTACGGATTTGACAAATACGAAAATTTCACGGATACCTTTTGGTAGTTCATTGTTCCAAACCTCGTCGCTAAGGTTGCCTCTTAGGATATTTACATGCAGGTTGCCATCACCGGCATGGCCATAGCATACGGATTCAAAACCGTATTTAGCACCCACTTCTTTTACGGTTCGGAGCAGTCGGGGTAGTTCATAACGCGGTACTACGGTATCTTCCTCTTTGTAAATGGAATTATTTTTAACGGCTTGTGGGGCATTGCGGCGGAGTTTCCAAAGTGCTGTTTTTTGCGCATCGTTATCGGCAAAAAACACTTCGCCACAATCAAATTGTTCTACTACTTTAGTGATGGTTTCGCAATCGGCATATAGGCTTTCCAAATGAAAACCATCTACTTCAATTAAAAGGTGTGCTTGGTCTTCATCATGGAGCGGCACTGGTGTTTCGCCCACATATCGGATGGCCCACTCAATGGCATTGCGCTCCATAAATTCTAGCGCAGATGGCGTAACACCTGCTTGAAAAATAGCCGCCACTGCTGCGCAAGCACTTTCGGCAGAGCGGAATGGGACGAGCATCAGTAATTGTTGGGACGGATAGGGCTGGAGTTTGAGGACAATTTGGGTAACCACCCCTAATGTGCCTTCACTACCTACTAACAATTGGGTAAGGTTATAACCTGTCGAGTTTTTTAAGGTATTAGAACCTGTCCATATCATATCACCATTGGCCAGTACGACCTGCAGGTTGAGGACGTGGTCTTTTACGACACCGTATTTTACGGCCCTTGGTCCGCCTGCATTGGTATTCACATTGCCGCCTATAAAACTCCAACCTTTGCTGGATGGATCTACCGGATAAAACAAACCCTTGTCCTTTAGTATATTTTGTAGGTTTTCTGTAATAATACCCGGTTCTACGGTTACCTGAAAATTTCGCTCATCAATATGAATGATCTTGTCCATCCGCTTCATCGAGAGTACCAATCCGCCTTCTACAGGGAGTGCGCCACCTGCCAATCCTGATCCGCCGCCACGTACGGTAACTGGTACCATTGCTTCATTACACAAGCGCATTATTGCGCTGATCTGCTCGGTTGTTTCTGGGAATGCCACCACCTCAGGAAGGAAAACGAGGTCTTCGGTTTCGTCATGGCCATTGTTGTGGCGCACCGTTTCGTCCGTGCTAAGGTATTGCTCACCCAAAATCTGACGCATTTGAATCATTAAAGCATCGGAAATGGATTGAAAGGCGTTACTTTTGCGGCTTTCCATAATTAAAACTGATTTGTCCATGAAAAAATGTCTATTATTGCTGATTTGCGCACTATTTATGTTGAATTTGCAGGCACAAAGAACACGTGAACCGTCGTTTAGTGATTCGAACAACAAAGGTAATGCGATATTATTTCATTTTAACCTTGGCTCTCATATTCCTGCTGCCGATATGGCAAAAAGATTTGGGCGCGATTTGAGTATAGGCGGAGGGTTGGAGCGTATTTCCGAAAATAATTTAATTTTAGGCGTAGAGGGGCACTTTTTCTTTAGCCAAAAAGTGAAAGAAGACCCACTTGCTGCTTTGCGTACGCCAGAGGGCGATATTATTGGTATCGACCAAGCAATTGCGAGTTTGGTGCTGCGCGAACGTGGGTTTTATATTGGCGCTAACATAGGTAAATTAGTTACTTTTAATGAGAAACGCAGACGTGGTTTGAGGCTAACGGGGAGTTTGGGCTGGTTACAGCATAAAATTCGTTTGCAGGATGATGGCCAAACGGTACCTCAAGTAACCGGAAACTACGCCTTTGGTTATGACAGATTAACGGGAGGGTTGGCCTTGAATGAGTTTGTGGGTTGGCAACAGTTGAGTATCAGCAGGCGTGTGAACTGGTATGTCGGTTTTGAATTTGGTCAAGGGTTCACCAGCACATTACGTGATTACGATTTTGCAGAGCGCCGCAAATTGAGTGAGCGTAGGTTGGATTTGCGTTTTGGTATCCGTGCGGGTTGGGTTTTACCGTTTTATCAGCGTAAACCGGAGGATATTTATTATTAATTTTTAATGTTTTCATGCAAGAACCTAATACTCCTTTCCTTTTAAAAAACATATACAATGCCGAATTTTTAAATACTGTGGTGGCAGAAATCGCCTTGGTATTCCCTGTATTTCCTCAAAAAGAGTTCATAACTGACGTTTTTGACCAGAATTGGACGCAGTTGGAACTCAAACAACGGATTCGGCATATTTCATTTTGTTTGCGCAAGCATTTGCCCGAATCTTATGCGACGGCTTTATCCATCCTTGTGAAAATGGCTCAAAACATGATTGCCCGTGATGGACAACGTATGTCGTTTGAATGGGGGATTTTACCCGATTTTGTGGAAGCATTTGGTGTGGATGAACCAGATTTATCTATTACTGCATTGGAAGCAATAACGCAATTGACTAGTGCCGAATTTGCGGTTAGACCGTTTTTGCTGAAATACCCCGACCGTATGTACGCGCAGATGGAGGCTTGGTCGAAGCATGATAGTGCGATGGTGCGCAGGCTCTCCTGTGAAGGATTTAGGCCAAGGTTGCCCTGGGGAATGGGTATTCCTGTTTTGAAAAAATCACCAAAACCAATGCTGCCCATCCTTGAGCGTCTTAAAAACGATCCCGCTGAAACCGTTCGGCGTTCGGTGGCCAATCACCTCAATGATATTTCCAAAGATCATCCGGATATTGCATTGGAATTGGCAAGAGCCTGGAAAGGTATCAGCCCCGAAACAGACTGGGTGGTGCGCCACGCTTGTCGCGGATTACTCAAAAAAGGCCATCCAGAGGCATTGCGCATTTTTGGTTTTGAGGCAAGCCAAAATGTTGTAGTCGTCCACCATTTTAAATGCACGCCAAATGTAATAATAGGAGATAGACTGTATTTTTCTTTTGCACTCCAAAACACTGCTGAAATACCAGAAATGGTGCGTTTGGAATATGCGATAGATTATATAACCTCAACAGGAAAAAAAGCACGTAAAGTATTCAAAATTAGTGAATTAGAGTTAAGGAAAGATCAAAACATTTCGTTTGAAAAGAATCAACGTTTTCAGGATTTTACTACCCGCAAGCATTATGCAGGTGTGCATCGGCTCGATATTTTAGTAAATGGTATAGTGTTGGCAGGCACTGAATTTGAGGTGATGGCTTAATGCGGTTCTTTGAAATCATTATTGTTGCAAAAGTGTATTAAGTTTGTCTCAATTAACCGTTTTTTTCGTTTTTTTGCCATTAAAATCAAAAATTAAAACCTTTAGCGCAGAAAATAGGCATACCTTCGCACCGCAAATTCTGCCCTAACACACAATACCACATATTAGTAAAATACACTTATGGACGCAAATAGCCGTATCTACGTTGATTCAGAAATAGGCCGCTTAAAAAAAGTAATTGTTCACCGCCCCGATGAAGGCATTGCCCGCATTACACCAAAGCGTGCTGGAGAACTACTTTTCGACGATATTGTCCATCTCCCTAATATGCAGGAAGAGCACGATATTTTTATTAAAGTATTAAAAGCTTTTGTTGGGAATGATAACGTATTGAATATCCGCGATTTATTAGCCGAAAGTACCCGCGATGAAGATAGCAAATACGAAGTAATTAATAAAATTACGGATTTTGAGGAATTACCCTATTCGTTTATTCCTCGTTTGGCAAGCCTTTCTCCTGAGCAATTAGCAGATACGCTTATTACTGGTTATCTTGAACCTGAAGATCGAATTCTTTTCGACCCGATCCCTAATCTGATTTTTACCCGCGATTTAGCGGTAACGGTTAAAGGCCACGTAATCATTACAAAAGCCGCGAAAGAGGCTCGTTTCCGCGAAAATTTCCTTACCCGCTTGATTTTCAGTAGTCACCCCGTTTTCCGCCGCCTTAAAGCAGATGGCAAAACAGTCAACCTGAACCGCGTGGACAAGTTTCCGCCCAATAAACGCGGAGAAACAGTTAGTATCGAAGGTGGTGATGTAATGATCCTCAACAAAGATTATTTATTGGTGGGTGCATCTGAAAGGACAAATAATTACGCCTTTGAATGTTTGAAAAATCATTTATTCGATCGCGGCATTATCAAAAATATCGTTCAGGTAAATATTCCAGCCGAACGAACGTATATGCACATTGATACGGTGTTTACACAAATTAATCACAACCATTTTGTCGCTTACAAACCTATCGTTCTGGACGGTTTGGGGTCTTATGTGGACGTGCACCGTTCCAATGGCGAAGAGGTGGAATATCCTTGTTTGAAAGACTTTTTATTGGCAGAAGTAAACCCCAAAATGGAGTTTATTTGGGCTGGCCGCGGAGAAAGTCCTTACCAAGAACGCGAACAATGGACAGACGGTTGCAACTTGCTTACCCTCAAACCCGGAGTAGCAATTACTTACGATCGCAACCCGGTCACAGAGCAAGCATTCAAGGAATTTGGGTATAAAGTAGTCCGTGCCGAAAAACTATTAAAGGATATAGAAAGTGGAAAAACCACAGCAGAAAAAATTGAAAATACCATCATCACCATTCCTTCTAATGAACTTTCTCGAGCACGTGGCGGTAGCCATTGTCTAACTTGCCCGATTGAGCGCGAAGAAATATAGTTTTGAAGTAAGGCTCGAACTCTTTTTTGATAAATTAGTAGCGTTAGCCATCGTTTTAGTATCCTAAGTGGCTGATTTTCAATATTTAATCTTAGTCATACGATGAGTTGGAGTCATCGTATGACCGGAGTGTTCGTGATGATTATTCATTTGTGAATTTTGTTGGTGATACAAAATTAGGTATTTCGCCCATGAGCGCTATATTTGCCCGCCGTTTAATCTAAAAAAATATTAAAATCCATGCGTTATTTATCCATTATTGCACTACTCCTCTTTATTGGCTGCACTAACGAGCCTAAAGCCACACAACAACAACCCACTGCATTAGGTAAAAGTATGCAAGAAAAAGTAGGTATTCAGTTGTATAGTTTGCGCGATCAATTCGCAAAAGATGTACCGGGCACCTTGGACTATATTGCCAAAACGCTGCAATTAAAAACCGTTGAAATTGGTGGCTTTTATGGCCAAACAGCTACACAATTCAAAACAGCATTGGATAAAGCAGGTTTAAAACCAGCGGGTGCACTTTTCCCTTTTGGCCATTTCCGAGATAGTATCGACCTGATCGTCAAAGATTGCCAAGCACTGGGTGTTTCGTATGCTGGTTGCGCATGGATCGATCACGAAGGCGATGATTTTAAACGCGAAGACGCTGAAAAAGCCGTTGCAGTATTCAATGCTGCCGCTGAAAAACTGAGCGTTTATGGCATCAAATTATATTACCATACCCACGGTTATGAGTTCAAACCCTGTCCAGAAGGTACTTTTTTCGACCTAATGGCGCAGCAGATGGACCCAGTAAATACCACATTTGAATTGGATACTTACTGGGTACACCATGGCGGCGTAAATCCAGTAGAATTGATGCAAAAATACCCAGGTCGTTTTTGGTCGCTGCATATCAAAGACATGAAAAAAGACGTAGAAACGGGTATTTTTACAGGTCATTCTCCCGTTGAGAATTGCGTAGTGGCTGGCACTGGTCAAATCGATATGAAAAACGTGCTAAGTACGGCTTTGGCCACAGGCGTAAAACAGTACTTTATCGAAGATGAGCACCCCAATGTACAGGCACAACTGCCGCTGACTTTGAAGTATCTGTATGGGTTGTAGTGCTACTTACACCGCACCATCGTCAAAATCGTAGCAATTGCCACCGATTCGCCCGTCTCGTCATATACATCTACCAACCATTTTACAATACCACGCGGAATGGCGGCCACGCCTTCCTTAACAGGGTCGTGTTCTTGTAACACCTTTTCTTTTACCGTGAGCCGAACGCCAATAGTGGTTCCGGGATATACAGGTTTGATAAAACGGCATTCATCCAAGCCGTAATTCAATAAAACTGGCCCTTTTTTGGCATCTACAAACAGGCCAGCGGCTTTGGACAATACGAAATAACCATGCGCTACACGGCCTTTGAAGGGTGTACCTTCCAAGGCAGTAGCGTCCATGTGTGCGTAAAAATTATCACCGGAAACGTTGGCAAAATTATGAATATCGGCTTCGCTCACCGTATGTTTTGCCGTAACAAGTGTTTCGCCAACAAACAGTTCCTCAAAATACTTTTTGAAGGGATGAACAGGTGTTTCTGTTTGCTCCGCACCGCTTTGGAATTGGTTGGTCACAGAGGTAATATCCGTTGGGTGGCCCTGAATGGCGGTGCGTTGGAGGTAGTGCAATACCCCACGCATACCGCCCATTTCTTCGCCGCCACCTGCGTGTCCGGGGCCGCCATGTACAAGCATGGGCATAGGCGCACCATGTCCGGTGCTTTCTTTAGCCGAATCTCGATTGAGCATCAAAATGCGACCGTGCCATGCAGCGGCTTCCAACACATATTCGCGTTGTATGGTGCGATCGTAACTGCATATCGTTGAAACCAACGAACCTTTGCCCAAACAAGCAATTTCGATGGCTTTCGCTAAGTTTTTATAGGGCATCAAGGTCGAAACAGGACCAAAACACTCATTTTCATGCGAAACCAATTGCGTCAGTGGATGTTCATTGAGCATAAGGATAGGGGGCATAAATGCACCTTGCTCGCGGTTGGCAGCGGTTACTTCAAAATTATATGCATCACCATATATTATAGGTGTAAGTTGCGCCATTTCGGCAAGTTTGGCCTGTACCCGTTCCAATTGTTGGCGATTGATCAATGCACCCATACGCACGCCTTCTGCGGCGGGGTCGCCAATAACAGTTTTAGCCAATTCTTTGGACAAGGCTTTTTGCACCGCTTCCAATAGGTTTTCGGGTACAATAATGCGGCGCACAGCCGTACATTTTTGGCCGGCCTTAGTGACGATTTCTCTACGGCATTCTTTGATAAAGAGGTCAAATTCGGGTGTCCCCGGTTGTGCATCCTCTCCGAGAATGGCCGCATTGAGGGAATCGGCTTCCATATTAAAAGGTACTGAATGCTGCACAATAGAGGGGTGGACGCGTAGTTTTTTACCCGTTTCAGCCGAACCCGTAAAGGTGACCACATCTTGCGGGGTAAGAAAATCAAGTATGCCCCTGCCCTGCCCTACCAGCAGTTGTAATGCGCCTTCGGGCAAAATTTTGCTTTCCACTATATCACGCACCATACATTCCGTTAAATAAGAAGTATGTTCGCTCGCTTTTACCACAGCCGGCACACCAGCGAGTAGATTTACGGCAATTTTTTCCAGCATACCCCAAATCGGGAAATTAAAGGCATTGATATGCACAGCTACGCCGCGTTTGGGCGTGAGGATATGATGCCCCGAAAAAGTATTTTCCTTGGATAATCGGATCGTTTCGCCTTCTACATAATAAGGTTCATTCGGAAAACGCCGCCGGAGGGACGCATTAGCAAATAGATTACCAATACCGCCTTCTATATCCACCCAACTATCGGCGCGTGTAGCACCTGTCCAGGCAGATACGGCATAATACCGCTCCTTGCGCTCTGTGAGGTAAAAGGCTAGGTTTTTGAGCATCAAACCGCGCTCTTGGAAAGTCATACGACGCAGTACGGGATTGCCCTTTGTACGCGCATAATCTAAAATGGCTTGATAATCCAAGCCTTGGTCGGAGGCAGTGCCGATGAGCGCACCGGTGATGGCGTTGTACTGAGGTACGCCATCGCCAGTGCCGGGCTGCCATTGGCCTAGGGTATAATTATTGAGTTGCATATACTATGGTGGTGGTGGTGTATTGGAGGGCATTCTTTATGATGAATTAGTGTACCAATTTACCCGTTTTTGTCCATCCTCGTCCAGTTATTTCGTAATAATAAATGCCGTTGGGTAGATCTCTGATGGGAATTTGGCCAGTACCTCCAGAAAGAGGCGTATTTCGAACAACTCGTCCAGATTGGTCGTACATTTTTACTTGTACTGTGGGATCGCCTTGTTGCCAAGAGCAACGTACCACATCACTGGCTGGATTTGGCCAAACTTGCACATTGGCCAATGTTTTAGGTTCATTAATACCCGAAGTAGCGGTAAAATTGGCCGAATACATACCAGTCCCGTGCGTTGCCACTACGACTAAACCATCGGAAGGGCGTACTTCAATATGGTTGATCACTGTATTACCAATCAAATCCTGTGCTTCTTGCACCCATTGAGTGCCTGTGTTGGCACTAATGTGCTCTTTCAAAGTATCCGCCGAATATAGTCCTACGGATGTGCCGCAAAAATACTTACGTTTACCATCGGGAAGTGGAAGGATACTGATCCAACGTATAGAAGGGCCATTGCCCTGCCCAGTTATTGATTGTTCTAAATTACCGGCGGCTTTTTTCCAGCTTGTACCGCCGTTAGTTGACATAAATATACTATATGTTATATAATTGGAGTAAACGAGTACCACCTTGTCTGCATCATCTGGGTCAACTGCGATACAGGATACATAATTGGTATTGGTAGCATTGGGCAAATTAAGCGGCACTAATACTGGCGCAGCAGCGGTATTCGCATTTTCAACTTTAAAGAGTTTGCCACGTGTGGTACCTAAATATACCCGATGCGCAGGATTAGCCGATGAAACAGCTACGGCTGAAAAACGATGCTCCGCATTCATATCATTAATCGCAACAATAGTATCGTTAGATTTTACCCAACCTTGTGCAATACTATCCCATTGGTTATTCACCTGAATATCAGATAGTTTATTCTGGCGATAAAAATGCCTTCCTGCCGGTAAGTATAGCGTATTTTGGTCAATTGGATCCATTATAAGCGGATTAATAAACTGATAATCATCCTTACCTGGGCCAATGGGGTCGAAACGCCTAAATGCTGTAACATTGCCTTGATTATCAATATTGCATTTAACCAAACGCCCTTTTTGAATTGAAAGGATATAAAATGGTTTACCCGCCGGAATGGCACCAAAAGCACCATCTCCATTTACGGTTTGTTTCCACGGTGCCGTTGTGTTTTTTGAATTAACAAAGAAATTACCATTATCTTGTAAACCACCAATGATAGTAGAGTCGTTGGCTGTGTTTTTATCAATAATTGCTGTGTAAAACTGGCTAGTGCGATAACCGCTATTCAAATAAGACCATTCCACCACGGGCGCATTACAGTTTTCTGTGCGGTGCAAACCTCCGTCGGAGGCCGAAATCATCACATTTGCTTCGGTGGGGTGAAAAACAACATCATGGACATCCGGGTGGTGATTGGGGTACAATTCAAAATACGGTAATTCCGTACCAGGTTTGTAGCCACCAATATGCGTTGTGTTATTGGGCGTTGTAAAGCCATCCGTTGAACGGTATAAATTAGTACCACCTACAAACACATTATTAGTACCAGGTTGTACTTTTACTACTAGATCATAACCGCCTTGTGCCGCAAATTTATCAAATTGTGTTCCTATATTTGGCAGATTTAGAGAAAGATCAGTCCACGTACCACCAGCACCACTGCCATCACCACTTACATAATTGTATTTCCAAAGGCTTGTCCAGTCGTCAGAATCAATATAACGATTGTAATGCCCAAAACCTGGTGTAGAACCCAAGATATAAACTTCATTTTCGTTATTCGGGTTAATACCGATCACAAATCGGTCGTAAGTTGTCGGGAATCCAGTAGTTGGGGCAATTTTTGTCCAAGTAGTACCATTAGTACTCCGCCAAACACCGCTATCTACACTACCACTTCTAAATACAGCATACAATACGCCTGTGGAGGTAATGGCTACATCAGTATAATAAGAAGTACCTGTTTGGCCACCACGCACCGCCGTCCAGTTGGAACCACCATTGATAGAACGCCAAATCGCACCATAAGTGGCAGCGTACAATACGTCTTGGTTGCTGGGTGCAGTAGGATCGGTAATAACGCGCCAGCCAGTTTGCCAAACATCCGTAAATAATTGTGCTGATCCATTAGCAGTACTATTGATCGCCGTCCAAGTTTGGCCATTATTTGTGCTTTTGAACATCCCATCGCCCAAATAAAAAGCAGAACCCCCACTAGCAGAAGTACCTGTTATTTCACCTGAAATATAATACCAGTTATTGGTTTTACCGGGTCTGGTATCTTGGGCAATACTCACCACACCTGGATGTGCATTGAGTGGCGTACGGCGTTGCCAAGATTGACCAGCATCGGTACTCTCCCAGAGTCCGCCAGAGACACCGCCAGCAAAAATATGATTCGGATCTGTGACATCTAGTGCCAATGCGCGAGTACGTCCACCTACGTTCCAAGGGCCACGTACTTCCCACGTGCCTGCACCACCACGCTCTTGCGCTGCGATCGGTATTTGAGCAGCAAACTGGCGCTCCAAATAAGATATACCCAACGGAATTTCACCTGTTAGTGGATCGGCAAGTCGCATTTTATCCCATGCGGCACGGTCTTCTTTATTTTCCTCTTGTGCTCCAGAAGGAATATGAACAGCAACTATTGGTTGATTTTTTGAGAAATAAACTGCTCCAATTAAGAGCAAAATGGGTAAAAAATAGCCTATTTTCATGTTATGTAAAAAATTTGGCCACAAGGTAAAAAAATACACCCGTTTTTGATGCAATGAAATAAATCTTAGGTGTACATTTCGCGGTACAAAAAGAAAAACTGTATTCCAAATCTTATTTGGTCACCTAATTTTTTAAAAAAATCAACATATCCATGATACAAATACTTCATGTTTCTGCAGAGTGCTATCCAGCCGCCAAAACCGGTGGTTTAGGTGACGTAGTAGGCTCGCTCCCTAAGTATTTTTCCGCTGCTGGCATGCTCTCTGCTGCTATTATTCCCAAATACGCAACAAAATGGAACAATGCTGCGGAATGGATCACGGTATATAGTGGAACAGTTTGGATCGACTGGACGGAGCATTATTTCGAGGTGCACCAACAAGCAGGCAATACCCTAGGTTATCCTTTATTTACGCTACATCTACCCGGGTTATTTGACAGACCGGGTATTTATAACGATCCTTCTGGCGCGCCGTATGGTGATGAAGTGCGTAGAGCAATCGCATTTCAACAAGCGGTACTCGAATGGCTGATGTCCTTTCCTTGGCACGATCGTCCGTTGGTGGTCCATTGCCACGACCATCATACTGGCCTCATCCCTTGGATGATGAAGTATTGCCCTAAATACCAACAACTAGCGCCTATCCCAACGGTGTTTACGATTCATAACGGCCAATATCAAGGTGCATTTGGTTGGAAAAACGCGCCGCTACTCCCGCCCTATGAACCGGGTACAGGTACTATTCTTGATTGGAATGGAATTGTAAACCCAATGGCGGGTGCCATTAAAACAGCGTGGGCTGTAACTACGGTTTCCAATTCTTACCTCTATGAATTGCACCAAAGCAGTATGGGATTGGAATCATTATTTCAGCAAGAATGGCGCAAAGAAACTGGAATAATTAATGGCATTGATGCCAATGTTTGGAATCCAGCAACCGATCCAATGATACAACACCGTTTGGAAAGTAACGAACCCGCCGCCATTAATGCATTTAAAGCCGCCAATAAAGCCGTACTTTGTGAGTGGTTTGGGCTTCGAAAAGATTGGCCATTGGTGAGTTTTATCGGTCGCATGGTGGGTGAAAAAGGCAGTGATCTTTTACCAGAAGTGTATAAGCGGTTCCTTAATTCCGGGGCACGAGTATCCTTTTTGGTGCTGGGTACAGGTGAAACTTGGACTCAAAATGAATTTAAAAGCATGGCGCATACCTATAGCGGACGTTTTAATGCAGTTATTGATTATAATGAGGCACTTTCTCATCAAATTTATGCCGGTTCCGACTATTTGATAATGCCTTCGAGGGTAGAACCATGCGGCCTCAATCAATTGTATTCTATGCGTTATGGTACAGTACCAATTGTGCGTTCTATCGGCGGACTCAAGGATACAGTACCAGATATGGGCGAACCAGATGGCAGCGGTCGCGGTATCAGATTCGATCAATTTAGTGTAGAAGATGCCGTGTATGCTATTTATCGCGCTGCAAGTTTATGGCACGAAGATCCAAATGGGTTGAGTACCTTGCGTTCTCGTATCATGTCCATCGATTTTTCTTGGGAACATACCATGGCAGAATACATAAAAGTGTATAAGAGTATTGGAGCAGACGTAGGGCCGAGAAAAAAAATGGAGGATGCTCCTAAAATAACAGCAGCAGCAGCCCCACAAATGGAAAATACGACTAAAAAAACAGAGGCAAAACCTAAAAAAGCGGAGACTGCTCCTAAAAAAGCAGGAGCGACACCGAAAAAAGGAACAAAAAAAGAGGAAAAGTAGAATTTAACACATACCTTTCGACATTAAGCGTATATCAAAAAAAGCAAACCATAAAAATAAAGTCAATTTATTCAAACAAAGCACTATTTATGATAAAAATGATATCTATTATCCTCGGTGGAGGAGCAGGTAGCCGGTTATATCCATTGACCGACCAGCGTTCAAAACCAGCGGTACCCATCGGTGGCAAATACCGTTTGATAGACATTCCAATTTCAAACTGTATCAATTCAGGGGTAAAACGGATGTTTGTTTTGACCCAATACAATTCAGCATCCCTCAATGCGCACATCAAAAACACGTATAATTTTGACCATTTCTCTCAAGGTTTTGTCGATATTTTAGCAGCCGAACAAACTCCCGGTAGCAAGGAATGGTTCCAGGGCACAGCAGATGCGGTACGACAAAGCCGTATGCACTACGAACGGCACGATTTTGACTATGTTCTTATTTTATCGGGTGACCAATTGTACCAGATGGATTTTGAAGATATGGTAAAAGAACACATAGCCAAAGGAGCCGACGTAAGTATCGCCTGCTTACCCGTGGATGCACGCGATGCTACTGGTTTTGGTATTATGAAGGTAAACGACAAAGGGATGATACCATCTTTTATTGAAAAACCCAATACAGACCAGTTGCCAGCGTGGATCAGCGAGGTAAGTCCCGCCAATAAAAAACGAGGCAGGCAATATATGGCCAGTATGGGTATTTATATCTTTAGCAGAAAGGCATTAGCAGATCTTTTTGATACCGAAACTGGAGCCGTTGATTTTGGTAAAGAAATTATTCCATTGGCCATTACGAGTGGTTATAAAGTATCTGCTTATCAATACGAAGGATATTGGACTGATATTGGTACCATACGCTCCTTTTTTGAAGCCAATATTGAACTGACCGACCATATCCCGTCGTTTGATTTATTTAGCCAAAACAGAAAAATTTACACCCGCTCGCGGAATTTGGCACCCGCTAAATTTTACGGTGGCACACAACTTAACCGTGCATTGATCGCAGAAGGTTCCATTATTCATGCCCGATTAATCGACACAGCAATTGTCGGTATTCGTTCTCGAATTGGCGAAAATACCGTGATCAAAAATACCATTATGATGGGTAGTGATAAATACCAAAGTCTGGAAGAAATGGCCACCAATCCCGATCAAATACCACTTGGTGTCGGTCATTATTGCCATATTGAATTTGCGATCTTGGATAAAGGTTGTAGAATAGGTAATAATGTGGTGATCAAAGGAGGTGAACACCTAGAAGATACGGATACGCCTGCTTACACAATTCGGGATGGTATCGTAGTTGTAAAAAAAGGTGCCGTGATTGAAGAAGGTACAAGAATTATGTAATGATGCGATACTGCTTTGCCGTTGATTTGAAGCCCGATCCATTGCTTATCGCTGAATATGAAGCCTATCATCAAGCGGTTTGGCCCGAAATACTCGATAGCATCCGTGCTTCGGGTATTTCGGATATGCAGATTTATCGTATCGAGCATCGCCTATTTATGATAATGGAAGTCTCGGATGAATTTTCGTTTGAATCCAAAAACGCGGCAGATTTGGCCAATCCTAAAGTACAAGAATGGGAAAACCTCATGTGGAAGTACCAACAAGGACTGCCTTGGGCAAAGTCGGGTGAAAAATGGATGAAAATGGAAAAAGTGTTTGATTTAGGAACATAGACTAAGGTCTAGTGAAAAAAAATTAAAACAATTTGAAAATTTATTAAGAATAGTATTACCTTTGCGCCCCGATTGAAAAGCCGGATGCTACTTCGTTGTAAGAAGTCCGGCGAGATACTATCTCATTTTTTAAATTTTCTAAATTAAACATGGCAGTAAAAATTCGTCTGCAACGTAAAGGCCGTAAAAAGGCACCATTTTATCATATCGTAGTCGCTGATGCGCGCGCTCCACGTGATGGCCGCTTCATCGAAAAGATTGGTACTTACAACCCACTCACTGTTCCAGCATCGATCAGTCTTCAAAATGATCGTGCATTCCATTGGGTTATGGTAGGAGCACAACCAACTGACACCGTTATGGCGATCCTTCGCTTCAAAGGTGTAATGTTCCAAAAACACCTTCAATTAGGTGTGAATAAAGGTGCGATCACCCAAGAGCAAGCCGATACAAGATTGGCCGCTTGGATGGAAGAAAAAGAAGGCCGTATCACAGCCCAAAAAGATTCTAGCGCGAAGAAAAAAGAAGATTTCCGTCGTAAAGTTGATGGTGTTGCTAAAATAAAAGTAAAACCAGTCGTAGCAGAAGAGGTAATCGAAGAAGAAGTTGCAGCCATTGCGGAAGAAGCTACTGCTGAAGTAGTAGCAGCAGCAGAAGCAACTCCAGAAGCGCCAGCAGCAGAAGCACCAGTTGCAGAATAATATAAGTCATTTCAAAACGTTTCGTTATATGATAACCATGTAGTTCGGAACATTTGATCTAAGATAAGGTAGGAAGGTTCAAATAGAACCGAATAAGACCTGATAAAGTGCCCTCGTGTACTTTATCAGGTCTTTTTTAAATAATCGTAAAAATTTTTTCAAGAAAACAACACCCTGCAACATTAAAAAACAACATCAAATTATATAAAATATGCAAGATCTTGATGAGAAATATTACACCCGACTGCAAGATATAGCAGGGGCAATCCAGGAATCGCCAACCCTCGCCCAATATATGGAAGAAGAGGAGGACGAACTCTACACCGAACTACGCCAACAATTTGAACCAATTTTGTCGGAACTCCACCACTTGGTTGCGGCAGAGGCTCCATTACAATTGGTTACTTTTGAGCGCTATATATTAAATGAGCATTTTGAAGGGCTTTATTTACCACGTGTCATGGGCTACGCGGTGTTGCGGGGCGAAATCAGTGACCAATACCGCTATGTACGCCCTAATGACCACTTTAAAGATGTATTGATCGCTATTTGCAATAGCCCACAATTTGAGCAATTGAAAAAACGTATCGGCCAAACGATCCAAGTTGGTTTTGCCCTCTCAAGTGATATATGGATTACAAACCTATTGGGTTTGGTCGAAAATAAACGCGTTCGCTCGTTTTTAAGCGCACAAAAGTCCGATCGTTTCCGCGATATGCGCGATCGTAAGGAATTGTACGACCGGTATTCCAAGCAATTGAGGAATGAAATGTATTTCTCCGCCGATTTCCCTACCCAACAAGGGGAAATGAAGGCCAACTTCTCCGCATTGCGCCAGTTTTTGCTCAAGCGTTTCGACTCGGTAGGTAACAACTCTAGCCTAAATGCGCAAATATTGGGATTCCTCAATAACGAGCAGTTTCACAATACAGAAGAGTATATGGAAATGTTGGCGATGTACGGCAATTTTATGGACTTAGATGCCGAAACCAGGGCTATTGTTGCTCAACATTTTGAACGCGAGCGCAAAACTTTCCCAGAATTTTCAGAAAAATTCCTTCGCTTTATACTTTTCCTACACCATTCTAATGGTATCACGAGCATCAATGATGAACGGATGAGTGCCATTGTGAATAAGGCTGGCATTGACAAAATTAGTGATTTTTACCGTATTGCAGATAAAGTACATAGCCTCGGTTATGTACACCAAGATGCTATTGATGCAGTAAAAGATTTTTATAGCTCACACGAAGGACTTTCAGTTGAAAGCGAGTGTCTTCGCTATTTGGTGTTTAATTACTTTAAACGCCTTATCAACGGCTTAACAGAACGCGATTACGCTGATTATTTTGAACTTAACAAGATTTTTGGGCTGTACATGCGTATGTTCGACAATCAACAATTTAACCAAGACATGGAAAAGGTTTCTATGGCTTATGTGGACAAATTGATGAAACGTTATACCGACAAACGTAGCCGCGATTATCAGGATATTAAGAAATTTGTAGCACATACCTTTACGGAATTTGGGTTCTTGAGGGATAAAGAAGTTGTTGAACTATTTAAAACACGCAGAAAGCGCAAAAAAATAGGAGAGTAGTTGTCTCTAGTCCGTTTCATTTCTCAAACACACAACCATGTCAATACTCATTTTTCTAATTGTACTTTATATCGGCAACAGCTATACCATGACCAAGCTGTTCGAGAAAGCAGGAATACCTGCTCAAAAAGCCTGGATTCCAGGCGTTGCGGCGATGGAATGGTGCAAAATGGTAGGCCGTAAACCGTCTTATGCTTTGTGGCTACTCTTCCCGATTGTCAATTTTTTCATCTATGCCGGATTATGTATCGACATGATTCGTTCATTTGGCAAACACGGTTTTTTTGATGCTGTTTTAGCGGTCGTATTTGCGCCTTTGAAATTTTTTCAAATTGGCAATAACCCCAACGATAAATACACCGGCCCTGTATTGGATCAAGAAAAACAGTACCACCGCGACTATGTGGAGGCCATGGAAAAAAAGGACAAATTGGCACTCAGCAAACTGGAAAATAATAATCCTTTCCGCAAGTCCACACTGCGCGAATGGGCCGAAGCGATTATTTTTGCTGTTTTTGCCGCCGCATTTATCCGTATGTTTATTTTTGAAGCGTATGTGATTCCAACGCCCTCTATGGAAGGTACATTAAAGGTAGGTGACTTCCTTTTTGTAAGCAAGCCCTCTTATGGTCTTAGACTACCAATGACGGTGATCCAATTCCCTTTGATCCACAACCGATTTAGCACCAGCAAAGGTATTCTTGGCCGTGAATCGTACTTGAAAAATCCATCGCTCCCTTATACACGCCTACCAGGTTGGGAGCAGGTAGAGCGCAATAAACCCGTTGTATTTAACTTCCCAGCAGGAGATAGCGTCATTATTACGCCTGATCGCAATTGGGATGTATATCAGTGGCGGCGCGAACCGAGGAATAATGGGAAAAAAGCAGAGGTAATCACACGCCCACTGGATAAAAGAGACCACTATATCAAAAGATGTGTTGGTATTGCTGGCGATAGCTTATTTATCCGAGGTACTCAATTGTATATCAATGGCCAGCCTGCTATGAATCCCACACACATGCAGTATATGTACCACGTATCAACTAAGACACCACTTGACTACAAAAAAATAGATAGTTGGGGCGTAAGTGTAGGCGAATTAATGGGCGATCAACGGCCAAAAACGGAAGCCTATTTTAGTTTGGACGCACAACAAGTAGAGCAGATGAAGGCACTTGGAAGTGATGTGCAGATAGAAAGATACAAGCCTTATAATACTGAAAAGCCTAATCCGACGTATGTTTACCCCAACAATGCAAAAGTAAGCGGCGGCTGGACAGTGGACGACTATGGCCCAATTTATATCCCAAAGGCTGGTGCCACAGTAGCACTTGACGAACGGAGTATTGTATTTTATGGCCGTTTGATCAAGGACTATGAGCACAACGATTTTAAAATTGTCAATGGGAAATACATCATCAATGGACAGGAAGCAACTACTTATACATTCAAACAGGATTACTATTGGATGATGGGCGATAACCGCCACAATTCAGAGGATTCGCGTATTTGGGGGTATGTACCTGCCGACCATATTGTGGGTAAACCAATATTAGTATGGTTTAGCACCAAAAACGGTTCGATTGCCAATGGTATTAATTGGGATCGTTTGTTTTTATTCCCAGGAAGTATGTAACTAAGAGGAATCGCCGCGTTTCAGGTGTTCATTTTTACCTGAAACGCGGCTCCATTTTTCCTCTCAAGATCAATTGTTCCTCTACCCTACCAGCCTGCAGCAATGTCCTAATTACTTCCACTGCTGGTGTCAAATCCATATCGCCACAAGTAAAAATATCCACCGCAGCATAACCATGCTCGGGCCAAGTATGTATGGCAATATGACTTTCCATAATCACCACTACACCAGAAACACCTTGGGGGCTAAATTTATGAAAAACAATATCCACCACAGTGGCCTGAATAGCGGCTGCTGTGGCCAATAGCGCTTGCTCAACAATAAGTTGATTATCAATGATTTCTAAGGGGCATTCATACAGTTCCAAGACCAATTGCTTGCCCAAAAAAGGCAATTGCTCAGACATCTTCAATCACAATAAATCCGTGTTCTAAAGGCAACATTTTTTCTTTCAGGATATCAAACATACGGTTGCCATAACGTAGATAAACGGGAATGAAATTGTCATGTCGTTCTTGTAAGCCATTCGCTGGAAACAGTTTTTCCTTGAGTGCGCGTAATTGACTCAACACCACCTCATGCTTTTGTTTCTCTGCACGCATCAAACGACTTTCCCATTGCTCCAAACTGGCTTTAAGTTTAATCCCATCTGCTTCTACGGCCTTTTCCAGTGTTGGGTCGATCAAATATGCTTTATGGGCAATTTTTTTAATTAAACGTTCAAAATCTTGCAATTCAGCAGATAAACTAATATTTCCAGAGGCATTATTTTCGATAAATTGGCGTACCAATACTTCTATATCCTGAAAAAATTGAGCGGCAGTAAAGCCTAAACGCTCCATTTTTTTGGAGGAATCTCGATCAATCCAAAGCACAGAATTACGTCGCACCAACATAGGGTAATTGATACCAAAATAATCGAAAAGGCTTTTGCGTTCCAGCCAATACGCCAACTCACCGCCTCCGCCAACATACACCAAATTGGGCAATATTGTCTCTTGATAGAGCGGCCTCAACACGACATTAGGGCTAAAATGCTCTGGGTGTGTATGCAAATGCGCTAAAATTTCGGTCTCTGTAAATACTCGATCCGTGTTCAGTACTTTATAGACATCACCTTCTTTTACAATACGCTCCCTACTGCTGCCTTCCATGAAAAACAAATTAATTTCTCTTGGACTTGCTTGTGTTTTGAACCCTACTTGATTGAGTTTTTCAACGGTTTCAGTGACTAGTTTATATGATACCTGATCGGTCAATTCGCGCTCCATTACCGGGATAAACGCCCTTTTTAGTGCAGGTACATTCATATCTAAGACCACCAAACCATAATGTCCGAGCAAGTCATGTAGTAGTGCCTGGGTTGCCTCCCCAAAAGTAGGATGTTGGGTATAGGCGGCTTCAATCCGTGTGTATAGTGCACGCGCCAAATCGGCAGTACCCAATATACTATTCATTTGCTCCAGTATGGGCACTAACGATGCTGTACTTATTTTACCCACAGGGCCATCTATGCCCGGCTCCCAAAGTACTTTTTTATTGAATAGACTGATATTATTCACCTCATCAATATCGTGGTCTTCGCCACCAAGTACAAAAATCGGTACAATCTTACTTGCCGGACCGATGATTCCTTGTACCGCTTCGGCCAAATTGATCGTCGTTATCGCCTTATAAATAAAATAAAGTGGTCCGGTGAACAGACAAGGTTGGTGCGCAGTAGTTACTGTAAAAGTATTTTTCTCGCGTAGCGACTCAATTAGTGGTAAAATATGACCATGATTGGGCATCGTAGCATACTGCTCGAGCAATGTATCCGCCAAAATATCGCGCGGCACATCTGCCTTACTTTTATCTTGTATAATTTGGTGGAAAACATCCTGACGGAGATCGTATTTAAAAAAAGGAACTAAATGTTCTACTCCTGTAGCATAAGCGAGATCGGTTTTGGCCAATTGTGGTACCTTCTCGAAGGGGATAAGTTTTTTTAACATGTTTACGATTAAAGGAAAGCGGAATCAATTTTGAACCTGTAATTTTAATCAATTCCAAGTCCAAAAAATTGTATTAAATTATCTTTTTATCAAAGTGAAAGTGCAGCAAAAAAAGTTCCAAAATAACGAGCAAGCAGGAAAAGTATTGCGCACAAAAAAACAATTTACCAAGCAAAAGTAAAAACTAGCATAAGTGGTTATTTGGCAACTATCCAGATGCCCTAAAAAAATTCCGTGGGGAGACCTACGGGAATTGAACTAATTCTTCATTCCACCATAAACATACATTTCCTACGGGATTTTGGACTGCGGCTATATAATTACGTTATTTGTAAAGCATTACTCCACCTGATTAGAAACTATATGAAATGAATTCAGTGTAAAGTCTATTTAAAAACCTCAAATTTTTTCGTTACCTGACCACTTTGGGTACGCGCTGTAAGCAAATAAATACCGTTAGACAGCGACGCAACATCAATTTGGTGGTGTTCTGCTGAAATCTTATTAGAGCGCCAAATAGCCTTACCTGCAATATCTGTAACCAACAAATCTTCTATCAAATCATTACCATTGAGGTGTACCTGAAGTCGGGAGGATGCTGGAGATGGATAAACCCGCAATTCGTCGCTATGTACAGTTATGGCACTTTTTTGTTCGTTGCGTGGCGTTACCTGAAATGGAATAATACCTTCGTAAAGTGGAGAGTACTCACCATTAGCATTCATGGTATTACCTTCAATGACGATTGACATTGGATTGGCAGCGGCGTGCATACCCGGTGCTGGGCGCGCACCTTGGATTACATCCACTACAATATATTCAAACTGTCCCACAGTACCATAACCACTTACAGCAACACCATTAGTACGGGTAAATGCCGTCTCTAATTTACCTACACGAGGCCGCTTATCCAAAGTTAAATAAGGTGCATTAGAATTGATCCAAGTATTGGGGAAATATTCCATGTGGAAGGCTGAATCGACCAAAAGGGGACTGAGCCGTACATCAAAAGTAAATCCGTATATATTAGTAACTGGAAAACTAGGACTGCCTAACTTTACTTCTGCTTGCACTAAATCGCCGACTTGTGGGTTAGGCGGAGTAAGGAAATTCAAAAAGAAGGGCAGCCCTTTAGATAAAGCGGGAATTGTAGGTAATAATTTATGCGTTTGCCCATAAAATAAACCCAATGACAAAGTATCTTCGCTTTCTACCTGACCACTGCCATCGGTATCGGCGTATTTGAGATCAATATCACTAGCCACATACGGAATATTCCAATTATTACCATATTGGCCATACCATTCAAGGGAAGCATTACTACGTGTATTGCCATTTTGTCCCATAAAATAGCCAATAGGCAGTAAATCCTTATTATTTACAATACCATCATTGTTAGCATCACCGGCCCAAACACATTCATCGCCAATGCAATATGGACCAGTAGAAGCAAGTACTTCTGTTACATTTACAGCAATTTTCACAGTTTGGCAATTGCCATTGGATGCAATACAGTAATTCACCTCAAACTCATCAATGCCCGTAAATCCGGGTGTAGGTGTATAAACCAACAGGTTATGCCCTGTTACCGTTTGGCCGCCATAAGTTTGGGTGGTTAACCCCGGATGGTAGGAACAAACACCATGATCTGGCGCATCTATTACCGCAAAATCAAAGCCGATAAATGGAATTTTATAATTGATAACCAAGGGGGTTTCCTTGGGTGTCGTTAAATCAAATAAACCCGCAGAAGGTGGCAAGTTACCCACAATGACGTTTACAGTCCCAATTTCAAGATCTGGGATATTGCTATTACCCAGTTTGTAATAAAAAGTAGCAACACCGCTAAAATTATTATTGGGTGTAAAAGTCACATTTCCATTGGCATTAGTTCCAGTTACTGTACCTGCAAGGTTAGTGGGTATCGTCCAGCCACGCACAAGCAGATTACCAATATCGTTTTGACGGACATTAAACGTTATCGGGGTATTTTTAGGCGTATAAGCATAATCCTCAATCGCCATCAGATTTTGAACCGGTGTATTGAGGGTTGTTACTTTGATAGTTTTATAGACGGGAGTACCAAAATCGTTGTTGATTAGAATAAACTGGTCATTGCCGCTAAAATTAAAATTCGGGGAATAACGAAAACTTTCACCTTGATTGATAAATACTGTGCCATTGGAGGGGGCTTGGAACATGCTATACCCATTGTACAATAATGGGTAACTCAGCGGTGCATTTCGAGCCGTAAAAACCTGAATGGTGTCATTACTCGGTGCCGTATTGGGATGAATCCCTACTGTACCCGAAGAGGTTTTGCAGAATCCGGAACCGTCGCAGACCGTATAATTAAAATGCCCAGTGCCTGTATAACCTGGTGCTGGGGTAAAAATCACGTTATTTCCAGCAATTACCGCAGTGCCATGTGTTGATGCGGGTATTTCTGTTAGGGTTAATGTACCATTAGAAGTATTATCATTATCCAAAACGGGAATAGTAACTGGCGTACCTTCACTTGTTGTCGCAAAATCTTGGCGGGCAGTTAACAAACTTGGAAAAACCGAAACACGAAAACCGCGATAAGTGAGAAAAGGATAAGACCCGTAATAATTGTATTCTAAGGCAAAAGTATCCATCCCGACAAAGCCAGCATCTGGTGTATAGCGAACCTGATAAACATACGGATTACCAGCACCTCCAGCCGACAAAACGATGATCGAAACATTGCCGTGTTTAGCTAATGGATTGATCTTACTCAACGCAAGATTAAGTCCTGAAATAGTATCAGAAACTTGAACGTTTACAGAAGTATTTAACTGCCGTAATGGGGAGCTATTTTGGCCATATACAATGCTGCCTTTTAGCACGAGCAATAATATCCCTAATGCGACTTTAAAGATAAAATAATGTATGCGTAAATTCATGGATATGTCAATTTAAAATCGTACAAAAGTAAGGGTTTGTTTACCGAAACTACAACCATCTTTTATTTTTCTTTACCTTTGTGAAGAATAAATTGAAAAACTAAATAGTGCGGTTAGTTTTTTTTATTTCTAAAAATTTAAAATACCAAAATATAAACACCTATTAAAGCATTAATCAACCTGATTACAAAATTTAATTTTACAAAAAAGCAATTTAATAATAATAAATCATTTGATTTAATTATTTTTTTTGTGAAACAAGTATTAACTATTTAATCAAAGTTCAAAAGCCATATTCGCTCCAATAAAACCGTTCCCCGCTCAAAACAACCGCTTTCATCAACCATTAAATTTTATTGATCAAAATGTTGACTATTCAAGATGAAAAAAACCCAAGCCGGATTCAGGTAAAAACCAATCGGCTTTTTCAGGTTTTAAGTACGTTTAGCGTCCAAGACAGGAAGCGTTTAGATAAATTTTTGCAATCGCCTTTTTTCAATCAGAGTAAAACTTTGACTAAATTATTTGAAGTGTTTGTAGATCTGATCGAGAAGGAAAAAATGGGCTTCGTGAAAGAAAAAGTATGGTCTAAAATATTTATCGGCAAGCCATACAATGATACCAATTTCAGAAAAGCATGTTCTGATTTGATGGAACTGGTAGAGCAGTTTATGTCTATTGAAAGCTATTTATTACACGAAGAAAATGCCAATTTAGATCGCATTGATTTTATCCTGAAAAGAAATATCCAACCATTGATTAAAGGTGTGATTAACGATCAGTCGAAACTCTATCAAGACAGAAATTATTGGCGTTTTTCGGATTATTACTATGCTTATTCTTTTGAAAAAAAGTACCACAGTCTCATGAATTTTGATGTCAAAACTGACCAAAATTCAAACCTTGATAAAATATCTTCCAATCTTGACTTATTTTATTTAACAGAAAAACTCAAACTTCTGAATAGTGCCCTTACCAATAATTTAATGAACACCAAAGGTTTTGACATGAATGACGTGGATGCGATACTAAAACTTTGCGAAAAATATAATTTAGATGAACATCCCGAACTAGCCATTAATTATTATACTTACCAAACCATCAGTAATGGTGACAACGTGGAGTACTACTACAAACTCAAGGCTGTTTTAGAAAAACACGCTATATATATCCCTCAAGAAGAAAGTATTAATTTCTTTGACGCTACACTCAATTACTCTATTAGTCGCCTTAATAAGGGGGATAAATCTTTTTTACAAGAGTATTTTGACCTGTTTGAAGTGGGCATTAGTCAAGGCGTTTTTATCGTAAATGGCGAACTAGCCTCTCGTCGTTTTAATAATATCGTAATTGCAGGTCTTCGATTGGGCAAAATGGATTGGGCGCAGCAATTTGTTAACGAAAATATACACTTACTGGCCTCGGATAGCCGTAATAATGCGTACAAGTTCAATATGGCAAGGGTATCACTCTACAAAAAAGATTTTAATAATGTACTCAACCATGTACGGGACGTGGAATACGACGATATTTTTGTCAATCTGATCAGTAAAGTGATGATTGTCATTGCCTATTATGAACTGGACGAGTACGAGGCATTAGATACTTTTTTGGAGACTTACCGCACATTTATCAACCGCCAAAAAGACCTACCAGATGGCATCAAAAATGGTTATATCAATCTGCTGGGCTATGTCCGCCGATTGATGCGATTGAAAAGCGGCGATTATAATGCGATTCAAAAACTAAAGGAAGATATATCTAACGCTACAGCCAGTACCGTTAATCAGGAATGGTTATTGGAGAAAATAGCGGAATTTTAATTGACGAATATTATTGTTCTTTTTCCTCCGCCATACGCATCCACCAAAGCATATAAAATAAATAAAAGGCCGCGCCAATGGATGTCTCCAAGGTATATTCTACCAAAAAGGATACGAATACAATCACCTGAAAAACAATAAATATGTAAAACCGACGGTAAGTCGCAATTGTGAGCGGATAAAGTAATGCCAATAGGCTTATCACCAGTCCGATCAAACCCGTAGCCGCAAGAATATATATAAATTGATTGTGCGGCAATTTGGGCGTTTCTGCATAAAAAGGATGAAAAATCGTAGTATAACGTTGGGTTTCTTGCACCAAATCGCCTATTCCAACACCTGTAATTTTATTGTCCAACCAAATTCGGACACCTATATCAAGAGAAATAAAACGTTCTGAATCAGAATAACTTTCCCCCCCTTCGGCACTCCTAAAGTGTTGCCAATCATACAACATATATGCCACTCTTTGTTTTAGACTTCCAACGGTGTTCAGCGCGATAATTGGGGCAGACACCAGCAAAACCAAGGCAAAAATGCCAACTTTCCAGTTTTTTGTCAAATATAAATACCGAAAAATAGAAAAACCCAAAGCAGCATACAAGGCAATCAAAGCACTCCTAACCGATAAAATATGTACCCCCAAAAACAGAAAAACAAGTGCAACTGCAAACCAATTCCGATCTATCTTGCTACTCCAGTAATCCGACTTGCCTACTAACCAACCTCCGGAAACGATAGCCAACACAATCATTAAACTAAACCTGATATGGTTGCGTGGCACAGGTACCGGTTGCCCTTCACCCAAGCCCGAAAGAATGGTATCTGTATCCAATGCAAAATTGAGGAGTGACCCGGCAGTAAACATGCACAAAACCAATACGAATACATAAATAAGTGAAGCATATCGCTTGATTCCCAAAACTGGTAAATTAGCAAAAGCCCACGGAAGCACCAAAAAAGGGATACGAATACGCGTTCGAGCCAACCAAAAGCCCTTATCCTCCGAGCCCCAAAAACTCAGTGCAAAGACCCAAAAGAGCAATGTAATCATCAAAAACGCACGATGATCTACCAATTTCTGAATAGATGCTTTAAATGACAGCCCAATCCTTTTGGTTTCCCAAAGCGCAGCCGCAACAATCAACCACATCCCCACAGAAAGTAAAAATGGCGAAAAAATCATGCTCACCGACAAGAGCATTGCAGCAGCGATGGTAAGATCGGCGGGCGTGACATTTTTAAGTTTTTGCAACATATTCTGCGGCAAAAGTAGCACATTAGTACCAAAGATCAACCGATTGTCACCATTTCTTTTCATTAGAACACCCAACCCATCTACTGTTATACCCGTCATAAATATAATCCCAAAGTACCCACTCTACGCTTTTGTGTAATCAAAAAAGAGCAAAGCAACCACCCTACGCTTTGTGTACTTTGTGCACTTCTTGGTAGAAAAAAATCTACGCTAATGAAGAAATCAACTTACAAACATTTGTGGTAAAAAACACATTATTTAATCAATAGCATGACACAAATACACCCATCCATCGCCTGCAATTTAGACAGCGATATATTACAAACCGCTCTTCCTTTATTTGTAGATGAAAAAGTAGAAGCCATCGAATGGTCTTTCGACGCACTCTATAAAGAACGCCATATACCCGAATGGTTCGTAGCACTACTGCAAGCATTTAGCCAAGAAAAACGACTTATCGGCCACGGAATCTACTTCTCCCTCTTCTCCGGCAAATGGAGCAAGGAACACCAAGACTGGCTCAAACACCTTAAAAAAGTGACTAAAAACTTCCAATTCGACCATATTACAGAACATTTCGGGTTTATGACAGGCGAAAACTTCCACGACGGAGCACCCATCAGTATCCCATTTACTAAATCAACACTAGCCTTAGGCCAAGACCGACTCCTGCGTATGTACGATGCCTGCGCATGCCCCATAGGACTCGAAAACCTAGCGTTCTCGTACTCCCTTGAAGAAGTAAAAAGACACGGTGACTTTTTGCTCCAACTCATCGAACCCGTTAATGGCTTTATCATATTAGACCTGCACAACCTCTATTGCCAAATCCATAATTTTGACATTGAGTACGAAGATATTATTGCACTTTACCCGCTCGACCGCGTACGCGAAATCCATATCTCCGGTGGTAGTTGGGAAATGTCCACTACCCTACCCCAAAAACAAGTGCGAAGAGATACCCACGATGACCAAGTTCCTCAAGAAGTATTTGAACTATTAAAAAAAACCATCCATCGTTGTCCTAACCTCAAATTTGTAGTCATGGAACAAATTGGAACAGGGCTAAAAACACCAGAAAGTAAGACGCAATTCCAAGCAGACTTCCATACTATGCGTAATATTGTTCAATCCCAAACCCTAAACGCTAACAATAATTTCCTACCCCATGCACCAATCCAATTGGGCAACCCCATAGAAGATTATGACTTACACGCCGACCAACTAGAACTCAGCCGAATCTTAGAAACAGCCGCCGATACTCCTACCCTATTCCACGAAATACAAAACTCTCGCTTGGCCAATTCAGCCTGGAATACAGAAAATTGGTCGCCATTTATGCTCGAAACTGCCATGCATATTGCCCAAAAATGGAAAGGTAAATAAAATCAACTTGCATAATCAAAAAACAGGGTGTAGGTTTGTGGCCTTTTTTCACTTCGACAACTACAAAGATGAGCAAACTTGCCCTTGTTTTCATTGCCTTACTTTTCCCGTTTTTAACCGCAACAGCGCAATCCAAAACAGAAACAGCAGAAAACGAACTGAACACTTATTTTAAACCCGTAAAATGGCGCAATATTGGCCCATTTAGGGGTGGACGATCCGTTGCTGCAACGGGCGTAGTCAACCAACCGCATACTTATTATATGGGTACCACAGGCGGCGGACTGTGGAAAACAGAAGATATGGGTATCAATTGGGCCAATATTTCAGATGGTTTCTTTAAAACAGGCTCCGTGGGTGCCATCGCAGTATCCGAAAGTGACCCTAATGTCATTTACGTTGGTATGGGCGAACACGCGGTACGTGGCGTAATGACCCACCACGGTGACGGTGTCTATAAATCCACCGATGCCGGTAAAACATGGAAAAAAATAGGGCTCGATCTCACTCAACACATTGCCCGTATTGTCATACACCCCACCGATCCGAATACCGTTTTTGTAGCAGCACAAGGCGCTTTGTACAGTAAATCAGCGCAGCGTGGCTTATTCAAATCCACCGATGGCGGCGCAAACTGGAAAAATGTCCTTTATGTAGATGACAAAACTGGTTGTAACGAATTATCGATGGATCGGAATAACCCACGCATCCTATATTGTTCTATGTGGGAACATGGCAGGCTACCTTGGAAAGTCATCAGTGGCGGCCCTGGTAGTGGCTTGTATAAATCAACCGATGAAGGCGAGCATTGGGAAAAAATGGAAGAAGGACTACCCAAAGAAATGGGCAAAATGTCGATTGCCGTTTGTCCATCCAATTCCGAAAAAGTATTTGCACTCATCGAAAGCGACTCTGATAAAGAAGCAGGTGGTTTGTTCATGTCCACTGATGCTGGTAAAAACTGGTCTTTAGTCAATAATGACCATCGTTTGGTGCAACGCGCTTGGTATTATATCGAACTATTTATCGATCCACACAACGAAAACACCCTGTATGTGCTCAGTGCGCCCGCATTGCGCTCCTTGGATGGCGGCGTATCCTGGGAGGATATATCCAATACCCATGGCGATTACCACGACCTATGGATCAACCCAAATAATCCTCAAAATATGGTCATCTCCGACGATGGAGGTGCTGCTATTACCTTCAACGGAGGCAAATCTTGGTCTGCACAGGATAATATACCCACTGGACAGTTCTACCGTATCAACACAGATAATCAGTTTCCGTACCGCATCTATGCTGGACAGCAAGATTATGGTTCTATTTCTATCGCAAATCGAGAATTAGGTAGTAGTAGCATATCCAACAGAAGTTGGGAATACTCCGCAGGTGGCGAAAGTGCTTTCCTCGCCTTCAATCCCGATGATCCGCGTTATGTGCTAGGTGGAAGTTACCAAGGCACTATTGAGGTACTGGACAACAAAGCCAAAGCGGGTACTAATATTATGCCAGCACCCATCCAATATTTGGGTATGGATGCCAAAGATATAAAATACCGTTACAACTGGAATGCACCCATTGTATGGTCTAAGCACGAGCCTAATGTTTTTTACCACGGCGCACAAATGGTACTCCGAACTGCCGATATGGGACAAAGTTGGACAGAGGTCTCTCCCGATCTAACGCGCAATGAAAAAGAAAAACAGGGCAAAGGTGGCGGCCCATATACCAACGAAGCCGTTGGTGCCGAAAATTACGGAACACTGGCCTATATCTTAGAATCACCGCAAGAAAAAGGCGTAATTTGGACTGGTAGCGACGATGGCCTTGTTTATCTAACCCAAGATAATGGCAAAAACTGGAAAAATGTGACACCCTCTGGTCTCCAAGAATGCCTTATCAATGCCATTGAAGTATCGCCACATGACAAGGGTACAGCCTATATCGCCACCACACGTTACAAATTTAACGACCATACTCCCGGATTATACAAAACCACCGATTACGGCAAAACTTGGACAAAAATCGTATCTGGTATTCCCAATAATGCCTTTACACGCGTGGTGCGCGAAGATACCGCTGTAAAAGATTTACTTTTTGCAGGTACCGAACTGGGTATATTTGTATCTTGGAACGGCGGTAAAGATTGGTCACCCTTCCAACTCAATTTACCCATTGCGCCCATTACGGATCTAAAAATACACCAAGGCGACCTGATTGCCTCCACCTCTGGACGTGCATTCTGGATTTTGGACGATTTAGGACTTGTGCGCCAGTACAAAAAAGAACAAAAATCAGCATTAGCCATTTACCAGCCTGAAAATGCGTACCTCACCAATGGCCGCAGCGAATTGAACAAAACAGATGATTCGTTTACGGGTATGTCCTCCACCGAAGGCGTAAATCCTGCCAACGGCATTGTGTTGTATTACCACCTTACTGCTCCCAAAAAAGATGCCCTGGTCTCTTTAGAAATCAAGGATGAAGCAGGCAATGTGGTACGCACCATAAGTAGTCAAAAGGACAGCCTATACAAAAAGTGGGATGGTGGCCCTTCTGCACAACCTACCCTTTCTAATAAAAAAGGATTAAATCGATTTGTTTGGGACATGCGCTATCCACCGATGACAGGTATTGAGAACGCCTACTTTGAAAGCAGTTATGGCGGACACAAGGCAGCACCTGGTAAATATACGTTCACCCTAAAAACAGACGATCAGCAAGCCACTACATCTGCCGAGATAATGGCCAATCCTCTGTATCCAACAGACAAAGCCACTTATCAAAATTACCACCAAATCATGCTGACCATGGAAAATGATTTGCGTGAAATGCACAGCATGATTAACAGTAATTATGCTAAAAAACAGCAATTAGAGCAATTATTGGCCAGTTTATCCACCGATTCCAAATTCAAGGCCATTCGTACCGAAGGTGAAGCATTGGTTAAAAAAATGAAAACATGGGACGAGGATATGGTACAACGCAAGTCCAAGGCATACGATGATGTTGAAAATTTCCCGAATAAATTTACCGCTAATTATCTATTTCTTATCAATCAAACGGAAAGCGATATCCCAAAAGTGACCCAACCTTCTTTGGATCAAAAAAAGATATTAGATACACAATGGGCAAGCCTCAAGGCGCGTGGAACGGAAATATTAGAGGTGGATATTGTGGCGTTGAATAAGAAATTATGGGAATTGGGTATTGGTGGCATTTGGGAAAAATAGGAATAAATTTTACCTCCTGCGAGAAGATCTACTCAGTATTGATTAGTTCTTCTTGCAGTAGTAAAAGAATAAAAGTTCTTTATCCATTAACCCTCATTCATCATAAAAAATGATACGATTAATCTTAACATTAGCATCATCACTTCTTTATCTGGTCACCTTCGGGCAAGTGAGCAACAATGACCTATCCACAATAAACACGATTGCTCAGGCAGAGCAATTTATTGCAAAAAACCCAAAAGCAAAGGCAAAACTCTTTACGATATCCTCCATTCGTGATACATCAGAAATGATGCTGCCCTTGTACAGTAAAAAGACTGGTTTTACCTTTAATATCGAGAATAGTAATTTCAAGATTTTACAAATCGACTCTAATTTAACCTTTAGGGTCAAATATATTTTCTTTTCTGGAATGGAATTTACAAAAAAAGAAATAGATATTAAAAGACAAGGAATTCTTTCACAATACAAAAAAGGGACACGTTTTTCTTCATTGGTACAAAAGCATACTTCGGATAAAAATGAAACCGGCGACACCGGATGGTTTGCCGAAAACACCTTAGTAAAGGGATTTGAAGATGCCATAAAAAGCCATAAAAAGAATGATATTTTTACGGTTGATATACCTGAGCAGAATTGGTATTATGTAGTGTTAAAAACCTTTGATGATAAATTTGCTAAAAAAATTACATTGATTAAAATTTAGTTTATGAAAAAATTTACATTATTTTTCATCTTTCCAATACTCATTTTAGCCAGCTGTTCCACCTCAAAAGGAACAAAATCAAGTGCAACAGCAGATAAAGACCTCGAGCAATTAGCGCAATTAATGACCGGTAAATTTTCGAGCGAAGCACAATCCAAAAAAGATACTAACTATTTCAATATCAGCCTAATAATGACACCTATTTGGAGCGAAAGAACCGATGGAATATGGTTGTATGTGGAACAAGCAATGTCCACAAAATTAGATAAACCTTATCGCCAACGCGTTTACCACCTACAACATCCTTCAAAAAATACGTTTACCAGCGATATTTATACTTTAAAAGACGCACTTTCCTTTGCTGGTTTGCAAGAGGATAAAACCAAAATGGACAAACTAAATTTTGGCGTTATTGATCTAAAAGTAGGCTGCACGGTGACGCTTAAACAGCAAAAAAACATCTATCTAGGCGGAACCGATGCAGATAAATGCCCATCCGATTTACGTGGTGCTAAATACGCAACGACAAAAATAGAATTAAAAAAAGGAGCACTTATTTCATGGGATCAAGGGTTTGATGCCGCAGGGAAACAAGTTTGGGGAGCAACGCAAGGTGGTTATATTTTTATCAAACAGTAAATACTTAGCCAGCGGTTTCGGATCAAACAATAAATATGGAAAATACACTAAACGCCATCATTTGGCGGCAATTCGGAGCAAGTATCGATATGTTGAACAATGCGATTACGCTTTGTCCATCAGCATTTTGGGACACTGATAAGAAATTTTGGTACAATGCTTACCATTGCATCTTCTTTTTGGACTATTACTTAACCCTAGAACCTAAAAA
>JBEAVK010000211.1:0-19072 GCA_041160955.1 Bacteroidota bacterium | reverse complement strand
TGAAGCGGATTGCACAACGCATAGGTGAGCCAACCCAGCGTAGTGGCCAGCAAGAATTGTATGAGAATTTGGTGAATAGAAGTTTTTAATCTGCTAGGCCATGACTGAGTTGTAGCAAGACTATTTCATAAGTACTAGGACACCATTTCTATCAATTAATGGTGTCCTAGTGCTTGAATTATATTTAGACAAAGAGCCTTTTATTGAAGATATTGAGGATAATGAATATTTAGAATATTTGAATAAATTATGGAATGAAAATAAGAAAAATCCAATTTTTTCAATTTAAGTACTTATCCGTCTCACATAATTACCCTATTTTCCATCTTTTATGCTAGAAATCATCGACCTAAGTATGGAAATATACACAGGTATGCCCGTATTCACGGGGCTACCTGAAGTAACCATTACCATGCACGCCTCCCACGAACAATGGGAAGGCATTACCGATAGTGATACAGTATCTCCGGTGGTTAATCGTTTGGAAATGAGCGACCACACCGGTACCCACGTCGATGCCATGAACCACATGGGTCGTGCATACCGTGGGCAATCTATTGAGACCATGCCACTTTCCAATTTTTATACCGAAGGCATCTGTTTGGATTTGTCCCATAAAGGTTTGCGGGAATTAATAGAAATAGAAGATTTGGAAAACGCACTTGCTGCCACAGGTCTAGATATAAAGCAGGGAGATACGATATTATTATACACCGATCATTATCGACGAACCTTTGGAACGGAGGATTGGCCGCACCATCCCGGCTTGAGCGCAGAGGCCGCTCGTTGGTTGGGGATAAAAGGGGTTGCCGCCTTTGGTGTAGAATCTATGGCACCCGGTGTACGGCAAGTGTCGAATAAGGCGGTACACCAAATTTGCGGAGAACTAGGGTTTACCCATTACGAAAACATGATTAATTTACATAAACTACTTGGGCGTGGGCGTTTTCGGTTTATTGGCTTCCCATTGAAAATTAGAGGAGGAACAGGCGCTCCTGTGCGTGCAGTTGCTATTTTTGATAGTAAATTAGTTTAGGAAAAACATTACTTCAAGGAGTAAAAAGCCAAAAAATTACTAGATTTCGATTGGGTGTTGACCAATAAGCTTGTACCTTTGCGCACTTAACGTAAAACACGTCAATGACTATTCAAACAACTGACCCCATTCCAACGGTCGAAACGGCCAAAAGCCTTGGCATCACGCCCGATGAATTTCAGAAAATACAAGATATTTTGGGTCGTATGCCCAATTTTACCGAATTAAGTATCTTTTCGGTGATGTGGAGTGAGCATTGCTCCTACAAAAACTCCATCCTTCAACTCAAAACCCTTCCGCGCTCCGGCGGTCGCTTGCTCGTAGGTGCTGGTGAAGAAAATGCTGGATTAGTGGATATTGGCGACGGATTGGGTTGTGTATTCAAAATTGAAAGTCATAACCATCCATCTGCAATTGAACCATATCAGGGTGCAGCGACTGGTGTAGGTGGTATCCACCGCGATATTTTTACAATGGGCGCACGACCTATTGCAGCACTTAATTCCCTTCGCTTTGGAAAACCCGATAATGCAAGGATGAAACGGCTCATTGCAGGTGTGGTAAAAGGTATTGGCGATTATGGCAACTGCTTTGGCGTACCTACAGTAGGGGGCGAGGTTTATTTTTTACCTTGTTACGACCATGATATTTTGGTCAATGCCATGTCGGCAGGTATTGTAAAAGCAGGCGAAACCGTTTCTGCTACCGCCGGTGGGCCTGGTTATCCAGTATTTATTGTAGGCTCTGCAACGGGTAAAGATGGTATTCACGGTGCTACTTTTGCTTCCGCAGATTTAACGGAAGACAGCCATGAAGATTTGCCCGCCGTACAAGTGGGCGACCCCTTCCAAGAAAAACTATTACTCGAAGCATCTTTAGAAGCGATTAAAACAGACGCAATTATTGGAATGCAAGATATGGGTGCAGCAGGTATCACTTGCTCCACTTCCGAAATGGCAGCCAAAGCAGGATGCGGTATGCGGATCAACCTCGATCAGGCACCTACCCGCCAATCCAATATGAAGGCTTGGGAAATCTTGCTCTCCGAAAGCCAAGAACGCATGTTGATCGTTTGTAAAAATGGCGAAGAAGATAAACTCAAGGCCGTATTTGATAAATGGGATTTGCCTTGCGAACAAATTGGCGTAACCACCGATACTGGTCGTTTGGAATATTATCACCACGGTCAATTAGTGGCTGATGTACCTGCAGATCCACTCGTGTTGGGCGGTGGCGCACCTGTATATGTGCGCGAGACCCAACGCCCTGCTTATATGGATTTGATCGAAAAGTATGATATTCAACAAATTGAAATACCTTCCGACTTACAAGCAGCGGCAAAGAAAATTTGGTCTTCGCCTAATATTGCTTCCAAACGTTGGATTACACAACAATATGATTCTACCGTTCGTACAGGCACAATGACCACCAATCGCCACTCCGATGCGGCATTGGTGCGCATAAAAGGCACGGATAAAGCCATTGCGCTCACCACCGATTGCAATTCGGCTTATGTATATGCCGATCCACACAAAGGAGCGATGATTGCTGTAGCCGAAGCGGCGCGTAATATCGTATGTGCTGGCGGCGAACCAGTGGCGATCACGAATTGCCTCAATTTTGGCAATCCTTATAACCCGGAGGTCTATTACCAGTTTGCCGAAGCCATTCGTGGTATGGGAGAAGCATGTCGCAAATTCAGTACGCCCGTAACAGGTGGCAACGTAAGTTTTTATAACCAAGCCACTATGAATGGTATTGTTACGCCCGTTTATCCAACACCTACTATCGGCATGTTGGGTATTTTGGACGACCATACCAAGGTGATGACGCTCGATTTTAAACAGCAAGGCGACCTTATTTATATGCTTGGTGAAAGCCAAAACGATATTGGTAGCAGTGAATATTTGCGCCAAGTACACGAGGTAAACCATTCCAATTGCCCATATTTTGATTTGGAAAAAGAATATGCCCTACATCAAGTAGTGGGCCAATTGATCCAAAAAGATATGGTACAATCGGTACACGATATTTCAGAAGGCGGCGTATTTGTGGCTGTGATGGAAAGTGCGCAAGCGGGCGGTAAAGGTTTGGACATAAAGAGCAATGATAAGTTCCGCAAGGATGCTTGGTTGTTCGGTGAGGCACAAAGTAGGGTAATTGTCTCCGTTACGACTGAACAAAGTACGGATTTCGAGCGTTTTTTACAATTAAATAATGTCTCTTTTGAAACATTAGGTAGCGTTGGGAACAATGCAGTTATTATTGACGGTGAAAACTGGGGAAAAATAACCGATTGGCAACGTATCTATGATACTGTTTTAGAGGACATTATGAATTAATCACACCATACAAACATTTTAATTATGAAATACTTTTTAACATTAATATCCTCCATGCTGCTGGCTTTTGTGGCTTGTTCGGGTATCAACAACGACGGTTACGCGTTGAAGGGCAACATTAAAGATGCGGCCAATTTACAAGTAGTATTAGAACAAACCTATTTCGACCGTACAAGTCTGGCCATCGGCAAAGCCGCTTGCGATGCAAATGGCAATTTTAAGATTGAACAAAAAGAGGCTTGGAAAGAAGGCTTGTACAAAATATCCATTGGTGCAAAAAAACTTTATTTCATGCTCGATGGAAAGGAAAAAACCATCGACATTAAAGGAGATCTCGCTACTATTGAGAAAATGGAAATGGATATTAAAGGATCTGCTTCTTTTACCTCTTATGCAGGTATCATCAAGGAAATGCTGGCAAGTGGCGGACAACAAACAGCAGAAAATGCCAAGAAAATGGTCAATAAAGGCACAACACCGCTCATGCGCGCTTTTCTTGGATTACAGCTATATGGCAATAATCCGACTGCTTTTATGACAGATTTGGAGCAATTAGGCAAGGATTTGACCGCAGCAACACCGGGTTCAAAATATACCACGGATTACAATGCCCTTATTGCTCAGGTAAAAACGCAATCTGCACAGCAACAAGCGGGCGAACTGATTAAAGTAGGTGAAATGGCACCTGATATTTCGTTGCCCGGCCCTGATGGTAAAACACACTCGCTATCTGGTTTAAAAGGCAAAATCGTATTACTCGACTTTTGGGCATCTTGGTGTGGGCCATGCCGCAAAGCCAACCCTGAAGTAGTTGAAATTTACAAAAAATACAAGGCAAAAGGCTTTGAAGTATTCAGTGTTTCTTTGGATGGTGCCGATCCCCGTCGCGTTCCAGCCGAACAAATGGAGCAGATGAAAGCAGATGGCAAAAATAAATGGATTGCAGCCATCAAACAAGACCAGTTGCTTTGGGATAATCATGTGAGCGATTTGCAACATTGGGGTAGTGCGCCTGCTGCCACTTATGGCGTGAGTTCTATTCCTAAAACGTTTTTGATTGGTCGCGATGGAAAAATTGTTGCAATTAATCCGCGGACTAATTTAGAACAAGAGTTATTAAAAGTACTTTAGTCTTTTACAATTAACATTGATATAAAACGACAAAAACGCATCTGCCTCGAAGCATTTGCGTTTTTGTTGTTTTAGGCCAACTTTTCATAAAAAATATCTTCATTTTTTACAAAAAAATACCATACTTCTCAAAATGCGCACACTTCTACTATTATTCGTCATTAACCTGTTCGCTGCAACAGCAACGAGTGCTCAAAAATTTATCTCGTATAATTATATCGGCAGTAAAACCAAAACAGAACTCAATACCCAATTTGGTTTTCCTATTTTCCAGTTCGATGTGCAATACTATAAAATCACCTACACATCGAAAGATGCTGCGGGCGCACTAGATACCTTGTCGGGACTGGTAGTATTGCCTACCGACTTGGCAAAGGTGTATCCATTATTGGTGTATCAGCACGGCACTTCCGATTGCAAAACCTGCGTACCCTCTCGTTTTGGAACCCCTGGCGGTGGCGAAGGTGATATTGGACTAGTATTTGCGGGTATGGGTTATATTGCACTGCTCCCCGATTATGTAGGTATGGGCGATGGTCGCGGATTCCACCCTTATGTTCATGCCGCTACCGAGGCTTCGGCTGCCATTGATATGGTGCGCAGTATTCCTGATTTTTTTGTAGCCGAAGCAGATAAAGTGCCTTATAGTAATGACCAGTTGTTTCTCACCGGTTATTCTCAAGGAGGGCATGCCGCAATGGCCTTGCACCGTGAAATAGAAACGAATTTGGCGAGTACATTTACCGTGACTGCGGCTGCGCATCTATCAGGGCCATATAGTGTATCGGGCGTGATGCGCAATTTGATTCTGAGCAATGATGTCTATTACTACCCTGCCTATATACCCAATACTGCTTTATCGTACCAAACGATATATGGTAACCTTTACAATACACTAACGGATGTTTTCAAGCCCGAATATGCTAGTTTGGTGCAACAATTCTACAATGGAACTATTACATTAGGCACGCTGAACGAAAGCCTAATCCAAACATTAACCACCCAAACAGGCGCTTCGGTGGCACGAAGGATGCTACAAGATAATATTGTTGAGGCCGTTGAAAACAACCCGATGCATCCCATCAATTTGGCATTGAAAGACAATGATGTATATGATTGGAGTCCTGTTGCACCTACCCGGATTTTTTACTGCATGGGCGACGACCAAGTCCCTTTTATGAACAGTATTGTAGCGCGGGATACAATGACGGCCAATGGCGCAATGGATCTTGTGGCATTAGATGTAAACCCCACAGCCGATCATGGTGGTTGCGTTGTGCCAGCATTGATTCAGACGCTTGGTTTCTTTGGAGGCAAGCAAGATATTGATGATATTGTGAACAGTACAGCACCACCAGCAGCAGAGGCGGTGGCTATTTCGCCCAACCCTGTGCACGATGTATTAAATATACAAAACTTGAGTACAGGATCTACTATTGCTATAATGAATGGACTTGGACAGGAAATATGGAGCCGTAAAAACACAGATACCCATAAAATGAGCATCCAAACCAATCATTTTCCAGCGGGCATATACACGATTCAAATTATTACGGCTAACGGCCAAAAGAGAGCGGTACCGATTATTGTGCAGCATTGAGGAACGATACTACCAGATTAAGCACTTTTTAACGTAATCTCATACCTACTTTCGTAGGTGCAGCGCAGCGCAATATTTGTAGTAATGGTGAGATACCCGCGTTTTGAAGGTGCAGCACACCGCAATATTAAATTTAATGTTACGGTGCGCTACACCTAAAATTTCTATGAGGAAGCCCTATAATTCCAAAGAGCTAAACCAATTTCCTCCAATACTGCCAAAGTTCGCGGTCATGTAAAATCCGGTAACGAGCATAAGCGCGGCTTCTATTGTAAATTTTCAGGGACAACAGCAGGCGCAAACAAAGGAGAACATTTTCATCCATTTCTTCAAATAACCAATGCTCGAAACCAATGCCAATCGTTACTACACTACGTTTCTTTTTGAGTTGTTGTAAAATAACAATTTTCTTATCTTCAATAGATTCTTCCCGGATTTTTTGCACATAATCAAGTGATCCTTCTTCGTTTATGATTTTCCAAATGTATTGGCGCAAATCCGCCAAGGCCTCCTCTAAACGAAAAAAACCAGGGTTAATCCGTATTGCTTGTTGTATAAAAAAGTGTTCGTGTGCTGGAAATTGCGACAATATAGATGCTTGTTCGAGTTCGGGGATATGATCCTCGCTCTTATCGTTTTCGTCATCTTCTATTTCGTCATCTTCTATTTCCTCGGGGTCGTTTTTTTGCGAGGCCAATTTTGTTTTCAACAAGCCGAAAGAGTCTATATTTTTTTCGCACCAATCGTCAATTGTTTTTTTAAAAACCGCGCCATTTTTGGGGTCATGGTACATAAAAGCCTCAAATAATTCGTTGGAATCGGCAACGATAGGGCAAATATCTACACGATGCCCTGCCATGCGGAAAATCGCCCCCCAAAGACCTTCGTTGCCGGTTTCGAGTGCCTCCTTGTTTGTATAAAAATGGTCAAGTTCCTCACGTTGTTGAGGTGTCCATAGCACAAATTGATCCAATAGCTTTGTCAAAACCAGATTCAAATCGTATTTATCTGCTGCTGCTGTATCGCCACGTTCAAGAAGTAAGCGTTTACTTTCCGAAATCAGTTGGAGTGCTTTCTCCAGATCTTGTGTGGCGGCAATCCAAGGGTCTAGGACATCCGAAAATCCAAATGTACCAAAAATACAATCGGACAATACCTGAGCATAAAACCGGAAGGTCGGCTCATAGCCGAGGTGTTCGAGCGCAAAAACCATATTTCGTTTGTACTCATTCGGGTAGAGGTACTCCATGCGCTCAACTGCATCTTTTTTGTCGGGGTACTCCTGCACAAAGGAATCAAGCAATCTTTTTTTGTCAAAGTAAATAGGCAAATCAAAGTTCTCTTGAAAATGCCCCTCCAGCCACTCTGTCACCTGCTGGATATTGCTAATGTCTTGATCCTGAGCGATGAGGAAGGCGCGTCCAGGAAGTACGTTTTCTAATAAAACACCAATGGCTATAATAGCATATTGGTATAAGGCATTCCGTGTGTCAATATAACCATAAATAGTTGCTTCGCCGTTGGCCTCCGGTATGCTACCATCGTTTTTGAAAGTTGTAGGTTGATACCATGTAATTGGTTTTGACGGGTCAGAATGAGCAGATTCGAGTGCAAGTTGTCGGTGCTTTTCCCAGTTTTTGTAAAAACGAATAGTCGTACCCGAAGTCCAACTGATGAAGTCTCCATAAAAAGCAAGGTGCTCATCCTCCATTCCTAAATTTACCAACAGATTGAGGTGATCTTTGTCTTGATTACTTTCGTAACCGTTATAAGATTCAATGCGGAGTAATTTTAATGGAAATGCAGTAACTAAATCGCTGATTTTCTGATAGACGATAGCCCAGTTTTCAGCAGAAATATCCGATGTTTTTAGAAAAAGTTGAAGCATAACCAGATTTTTTCACAATAGACGGTATGAATGCCGTTTTTATGTTTTATGAAGAAATAATTTTTTCAAAAAATCAATTTTATAAGATTCTGTCCACTTATCAGTAACCATAACACAAAAATTACTTACAAACCCATTCTTTTCACCAAGCAGAAAATAGTTATCAATTTTTCCATTTCTTGTTGCGCCATGAATTCTGTATAAATAATAATTATTACCAATACTGTCCATTTCAATTACACTTCGCTCCAAGCCATATCTTTCAACAAAATAATTAGAGTCCCACTCGTAAAATGCTTTTACAAATTCAAATCCGGTTTTTGTACCCCTCGTATTAAAGGGATATTGGTTACACCTTGAAAATGCGATAGCAATAGTCACGGAGTCTTTATTTTCGAAAAACTGTTGAAAACTAACCTCACTTTGGCGTGTTTTCACCCATTTCCCTGGTAATACAACACTTCCATAAGGCATAACAAAATAATCAGTCTGATTTTTACCTTCATTATATTCGCCTCCTGTAATTACACTATCTCTTTGAGTGGCACAACTCACTAGAAGAACAGCCACCATTAAGGCAATACCAATTTTGTATTTTTTCATTTTTTGACTTTGTTTAATATTTACAATTCACCCATAAATATGGGCAAGAAGAGCAAGCATATCACACCTACTCTTCTCGCCCATATAAAAACAGGAGAAATATTTTTAAATTACAAATATTAGACCTCCTAAAAAATCGATTGTGTCAACAAACCGAAATCCAAATCCAAGCCCCAAAGGGGCAACTCATCTAGCCCAGGGCAACGCCCTGGGGGTCATGGGTCGGCCGGCCCGTTCCCATCATCATTTCCCCGCCACCTTCACCAATTGATAAGTAGCAACACCTTCCGAACCACGTACCAAAACAATATACCCCCCCGCCGGCAAATGCCCAAGTGGCAATTGTACTTGATTGAGTCCCTGCCCCAGCACACCTAGAGCATTGGAATACATTTGTTTGCCCGTATAATCCTGTACTTCTACCATAATTTCGGAACTACGCACCAAGTTGAGATTCAACCAAGTGATAGTGCTCATAGGGTTCGGGCTGATTGTCCCCTCAAAACCCAACTGCTCAGGATTATTATTAGTGCCAACAATGACCGCTTCATTAGGAGGCAAATTAATTTCATCGACATATACACGATCTGGTTGTACCGTACCGAATTGATCCTTTTCATAAGTCCACATCAAATTATGGAAGCCAGCCGTAATAGGAAAAGCCACCACACTCCAAGGTTTGATACCCGTCCATTCCCCTATTTTTACACCATCCACATAAAAGCGAAGAAAATCGTAGTCTTCTTCACAGCCTGTACGCAACGCAAAAGAAACTTCACCATCCTGTAAAATATTCAAGTTCAAGGCCATTTTTGAGGTTTGATTGTGTACAATCAAGCCCGAACGAGCGCATGATGTGCCAGAGTAAGGATTCGTTGACGTAATTGCCCAAGGCTTAGTACCGCTCATCAACCACGGATAATTGGTGAAATTTTGGGATTCAAAATTCTCAACAATCGGATTTACATTAACGCCTGCCACTGTTAAACTAGCCGAATAACCACTAGCTGATATTTCATACTGAAGATCAAATTCCGATGCACTTGGCGCACCTGCACCAATTTCCAAATAGAAAACAGCATTGGCAGTGCCACCATCAGCAGTAAGTACACCCAGTGCTTGTGCAGGACTGATCGTCAACCAAGGCGCATTAGCAACCACGGTTGCTGTGGCTGAAAGACTATTGGCGTGGCCATTATTAAAGTTTTTAACCGTCAACAAGAGGGTTTCTCCTGATTCAAAACGGCCATCATTATCGCTATTAGCACTTTCTACCAACGTATAGGTCGTGGCTTTGAGCACTGGCGCATTCAGTTCTACCACAAATGGAACATTCAATACTTGTCCGTTATTGTATTCGATTTCGAGGGTAAATGATACTGTATGTTGATCCGGTACTACCGCATTTACATCAAAAGAAAATGCCGCAGGAAGCGTAACCGATGTGCTATCAACAATAACACCTACCATTTCCGATTGGTCGGTAATATTGATATTTGTATCCGATGACGACAAGGTAATCATCGTGGCCATTGCTGGTTCTAATCCTACATTTTTCAAAACAATATCCAAAGCAATTTTTTCACCATAATCTACTTTTTGGTTACTATTGCCCACTGTTTCCTGTATGGCTATAGACTGGCTTACTACATAAGGCCCAGAGGCAGGTACAACAGCAACGCTACCCTGATAGGGGATATAGTTGAATTGTGTGCCTGTTACCATTATATCTCCTACATTATTCAGCGCAGGGAATTGGAAGGCAGCAACACCATTTGTTACAATGGCTGTCGCTAATGTTTGACCATCAAAATAAAGAGATACCAATGCCCCTTCCACAGGCGAATTTACGGCATAAGTAGTTGCACCTAAATAAATATTAGGAGTATGGCTGGCGGTGAGTGCTAATGGCAATCGTGTACGCGGACTAAAAGTAGGCTCGCAAAAAGGATTCCAAACATCGGCCATTTCGGAGCCTGCGGTACCATACGCCGCAATCATTAAAGCATTACCAAAGGAGGCCATTGCGCCCATTACAGGCACCAGTGTAGTACCATCACCATCAATAAGGTATTGATTCATACCATCTTGACCTTCCATGGGTGGTGCCCAGCTTTGGAAATCACTGGAAAAATACCCTCCAATAGTACCCCATGGTTCACCTGTAGCAAGATTGCCAGCACGTTGAATGGCTTCCCCTAAGCATTCACCATTCGTAAAATTGCCCGCGCAACAAGCCACAGCAATCAAAATGGGATAGCGACCCTTATTACGCAATTCGGCCACAGCATCCACATTAAAATTGCCACTCACTAAGCCTTGTTCCCAGCCATGACCTGTATAATTATAAAGACTTACACCACGACCATTCATCACCGAAACCAAGTCAGGGTTTATGGGATTACCATTTTTATCTGCTGTTTCGCTACCCGGTGTAGGAGAAATATTCGCGTGGCTACCATCGTAAAACTCCCAATATTTTTCGTATCCATCGGCTAGGTGCTTGGCTTTCCATTCGTTGCTATGCTCGTAATCCGCTTGATTATCATCCCCGATACCAGCACCTTCATTGGAGCAAGAAGCCATACCCGTGGCACACCAATTCGCATCCATATCAGCCAATGGTGTCTTTTCATATTCCAAATTACGATTCACCATTACGGTCAATTGTTCTGGAGTAGAAGCATGAAAACGACCTACTAAAATCTCAGGAAAATGGTCGTTCCCTTCCATATATCCTAGGCAATTATCGCAAGAATATATACTTCCTGGGCGTAACAACGGCGGCATTGCCAACTCATCGGCTACGAGCAATAGATAATTGATGCCACGTGCGTCATAGTAGTCTTTTACGTAATTAAAAATCGCAGCAGGTGAATTATCACCAACTTGAGATAAGGTAACAACGGTAGTATGGATACCCATTTGACGTTTCCATGCCACGAGTGGTGCAATTGCATCAACCAGTTCATCTTTAATGATGACCAACATTGTTTCTGGCACCATATTACTTCTATATTGGGTGAGTAGGCGTTCATCAAAATTCGGGAAGAACTTTTTGTACATCTGTGTAAAAGTCCTGCTTGGTGTACGCTTATGATCTGCGCCCACTTCATTTTCACCAACGCCTTCTGTTTTGGTCAATTTGAATTTGAGCGATTTAACCAATATCAGTTTTTTTGTTATCGGATTATACATCGCAGGGTTCAACCAAATCGTTTGCCCACGCGCATCCCGCCACACAAATGGAGTTTGAAGATCGGCTTCCGTAGCAGGAAATGTGCTATTTTTCTCATATTCACTGCCATAAGTATAAGGAACATCATTGGGATTGATCTTTCTCTTTAAATCCCCTTTAGATGGCGCAATTTCAATTTGCTCCGGCACAACATCCAGTTTTACGTCCATGACTTCGTACCGCATGATGCCTTTTTGAGGAATCATAAGCGGTAAAGCCACCTTAGGTACATCGGGCGCACCTGCTTTGAGCAATGGCGTACCTTTGTCAATATGTAGTACAAAGGCGTTACCTCTTGGCGTAACTACAGATTCTTGGGTAATGTCACCAAATTTCACTTCCACAATGGTCTCGTCAGAGGTTTGTGATAGAATTTGGATTGTCGTTGACTTTTGGCCATTGGCCAAAGCAATCGTTAGCAGAAAAAATAATCCTGTGAATAAATGTTTCATAAAGTGAGCAATTGATTACGTTATCGTCCTTTAACGATGAATGTTTTAGAAAAAAATGTGGATGTTAATATATAAATACCTGATGACCAATTTTTTGTATCGATTTCAGATAATTCGTTCAATATTCCATTCCATACCACTCGTCCAGTGGAGGAATAAACAGCCGCAGGGTACAAATTTGCGCCTCCTCCAACAGCATTAGCAGCGGTGCGACTACTTTGCTGTACATACAAAATATCCGATACGGGATTAGGCCAGATTTTTATTTCCTGCTCCAAAAACGGCGTACTGCTACTGACAAAGCCAGGAGTATGCACCTCAAAATAGACATCCTGAAAATCGGTATCGTTCCCTACCTTACTTACCCTAAACCATATCCATGCCGACCCAGCCACAGCATTGGGCAAGACGACTAATTTCAGGTACGGTTGTATCGTATCGTAGGCGGGTAGCATCGTTTTACCGGACGGAATGTCGGAATAACATGCCCCATAATCGCACAAAGAAATATCCCAGCCTTGTGGAATAAGGGCATCGGCCAAACGCCATTTCACGTGTAAAGAGTCCGTATTCAAGTTGTCCTCGAAATGGATATAACACTCATTGGCCAAACTTGGCAAAACTTCTTGTTCCAATACCGCTCCGGGCAGAGGAAAAAAGGACTGTGCAGGTAGTTGAATGGCTATGCCAGCAAGCACAAATAGCGTAAAAAGTGACTTTCGCATCTATAAAATAAATTAGGCTGTAAAAATAGAGATAATTATTCGATTTTTGCGCAAAAAAAAGATCAATCATGCTCCGTCATATTGCATATTTACCCCCGTTAGAATGGTTTGCGCTTCCAGTGCAAGATACCATCATCACCTTGGAGGCCATGGAGCATTACCAAAAAGGCTCTTCGCGCAACCGCTGCCTTATTGCTGGCAGCAATGGGATACAACGCTTGAGTATTCCACTTGAAAAAGGCAAACACCAGCAAACACCGATCAGATCCGTACGCATCGCTTACCACGATAATTGGCCAATGGTGCATTGGCGATCTATACAATCGGCTTACGGTAATGCGCCATTTTTTGAGTATTATGCAGATGAACTCAACGCGATTTATTCAAGCAAGCCAGCGTTTCTTTTCGATTTCAATGTTTCACTCCTAGAATTTGTACTCAAAAAAGCAAAATGGACGCACCGCATCGTCTTTAGCGAGGAGTACAACCCATTCACACCAGTCGCCGCCACTACGCCCTATACACCAAAGCGGTATCCTCAAGTATTTGAAGATCGCTTTGGATTCCAACCCAGTCTATCTGTGTTAGATGCATTAATGTGTTGTGGTAATAATATTCCGTTATAATGTTGCTTCATCAGAGCGATAAAAACTATCTTTGCCCCACATGAAACTCTATATTATAGCAGGCGAAGCATCGGGGGATCTGCATGGCTCCAATTTATTGAAAGCCATCAAATCTGTTGCGCCAGATACGCAATGTCGCGTTTGGGGTGGTGATATGATGCAGGCGGCAGGCGGCGAGTTGGTCAAACATTACCGCGATTTGGCCTTCATGGGCTTTGTTGAAGTAATCGCCAATTTGAGGACGATAATGCGCAATATTGCTTTTTGCAAGGAAGATATTACGCGTTTCCAACCCGATGTTGTGGTCTTTATCGACTATCCAGGCTTTAATTTGCGGATTGCGAAATGGCTAAGACAGGAAGTAAATGCGGGGCGATTGGCCTCAAAATCGGTGTATTATATCGCACCTCAAATATGGGCTTGGCATACTTCCCGAGTACATGGTATCAAACGCGATTTGGACAAAGTACTTGTTATACTGCCTTTTGAAAAAGCCTTTTATGAAAAGTATGGTGTGCATTGCGAATTTGTAGGTCACCCGCTTTTGGATGTATTGCAACCCGTCACAGCGGTAGCAAAATCAGCACAAAAAACCATTGCTCTTTTGCCGGGCAGCCGATTCCAAGAGGTAAAGCGGATATTGCCAATTATGCTTTCCGTGATTCCAAAATTCATTGATTATCAATTTATTATAGCGGCATCCAGTACGATTCCATTATCTGTTTACGAGGCCATTACGGCTCCTTATGGTAATGTTGCTATCGTTACAGGAGATACTTATGGTGTACTCCGTCGAGCCGATGCAGCATTGGTCAAATCCGGTACCTCTACGCTGGAAACGGCCCTTATTGGCATACCACAAGTTGTGTGTTATACGGGTAATCGGCTTTCCTTCGAAATTGCAAAAAGACTCATAAAAATTGGGTATATATCTTTGGTGAATCTTATTGCGGATGCGCCCGTTGTTGAAGAATTGATCCAAGATAATTTTAATACTGATACGCTGGAAAAAGCACTTCAGTCCATTCTAAGCCCTGAACGAGCGCAACAAATGCAAGCCGATTACCACAGTATTCGTGCTACACTGGGCGAAGAGGGTGCCTCTTTACGGGCAGCCAATGCTATTTTGTCTTTTGCATAAAACGGACATTTGGCCATTGAATAAACTACTTTTTGAAATATTAATTCGACCTTTATCCGCTCAATTCGTTTTTTAATAATTTATCGTAAATCGTGAAAAAATTTATTCAAATTGCCTTTTTTTGCTTATTTGCCCAACTTATCGCTGCGCAAAATACCTTTAACACAAAAATTGCACCTGAACTTCGTGCTGCTTTTCAACGTGGCGAACAGCAAGATGTACTGCTGGTGATGACGGTTCAAGCCAATCTGCAATCGGCTGCCACAATACACGGCAAAACCAACAAAGCCAAATATGTTTTTGAGCAGTTAAAGACCATTTCGAATAGTTCCCAAGCCAATGTGCGCGCTTTTTTGAAGTCGCAAAACGCGACGGCTAATAGTTTTTATATCGTTAATGCTATTTCGGTGAAAGGCTGTACGGGCGAATTGGCCAACGAACTGGCTAATTTTTCTGAAATTCGCGCTATTTCAGCAGATCCACAAGTACAATTGCACCAACCTGCTTTCTCGTTACAACCCATCACAACCAATCGCGAAAATGTAGAATGGGGTATCCAAAAAATAAATGCACCGCTTGTTTGGAACCTTGGTTTTACCGGACAAGGTGTTACTGTTGGCGGGGCCGATACCGGATATGATTGGGAGCATCCTGCTATTAAACCGCATTACAGGGGATTTAATGGAGTAACGAATACCGCAGACCACAACTATAATTGGCACGATGCCATTTTTGATAAAAGCCCTTTAAACGCAGATTCGCTCAATCCATGTGGCTTCAATGCAGCACAACCTTGCGATGACCAAAGCCACGGCACACATACAATGGGCACCATGACGGGCGATGATGGACAAGGCAACCAAATTGGTGTAGCACCCGGAGCCAGTTGGATCGGTTGCCGCAATATGGAACGCGGCTGGGGGCAGCCTTCAACTTATATCGAATGTTTTGAGTGGTTTTTAGCACCTACCGACCTCACTGGCAGCAACCCTCAACCCTCCAAAGCACCCGATGTTATCAATAATTCGTGGTATTGCGCCGTAACTGAAGGCTGCGCCGATTTGACTATCAATGAAATGATGCGCTTGGCGGTTATTAATTTAAAGGCATCCGGTGTAGTGGTGGTGGTAAGTAATGGCAATTTTGGAGGCCCTTGCGATAAGACTTACGGTCCACCTGCATATTTTGAAGAGAGTTTTAGCGTTGGTTCAACGCAAGCAAATGATACCATTTCCAATTTTAGTAGTCGTGGCCCTGTTACCATTGATGGTAGCAATCGCGTAAAACCCAATGTTTCTGCTCCGGGGCAGTCTGTGCGCTCTTGTGTCCTCAATGGAGGCTATGCTTCGTACAGCGGAACAAGCATGGCCGGGCCACACGTGGCAGGATTAGTTGCGCTTATTTTTTCCGCTAATCCATCGTTGAAAGGCGAAGTGGCTTTAATCGAAGAAATTGTAGAATCTACTTGTCTGCCCATCGTTGGTTTGAACGATTGTAGCGATAATAATGGTTTGGATTACCCCAATAATACGTATGGATATGGTCGGGTAGATGCTTTGACAGCCGTTCAAAAGGCATTGACAGTTTCTACTAATGGTGATGTTCAAACGGATATTGAGGTATTGAGTTTCCCCAATCCAGTGCTGGATCAATTGTATTGGAATGTTACACCTTACGAAGGTCAGGTTACCATTAAAATATTTGATACCAATGGCCGAACGATAATTGATACCCAAAAAATGAATCAAAATGGCCAATTATTATCGGTTTCGTTAAAAAATCAACTAAAGGGTATTTATTTTTGGCAATTGGAAATGGAAGGAATGTCCACCAAATCTGGGAAAATAATGGTGGGGGAATAACCAATTTCGGCGAAACAACCTAATATATCAGATCAATAGAGGTAATCAAAAAAAACGAATTATCTTTGCGCCGCACAAACAAGTTAACACACAACGATGAAATATTTTTTGACACTATTTGCGCTGACATTTGCGCCCGTCTTCCTATTTGCTCAAAAAACCTCGGCAAAAGCTACTTTACGGGGAACGGTTTATGACAAAGTAACGACACAGCCCGTTTCCTTTGCCACCATCAAACTGGAAGGTGCATCAATGGGTACCTCTACGGATATTAATGGGTTCTTTACGCTACCTGAAATTCCACCAGGAACTTATACAGTGGTGGCCTCTTATTTGGGTTACGAAGATTTCAAGACACAAGTCACAATGGTAAAAGGGGAAATACAATTTTTAAATATATATATCGCTGAAAATGTGACTAATATAGGCGAAATTGTCATTTCCGGTAAGAAGCAACAAGCAAAAACAGATGTTCAGGTATCCAAATTACAGGTCACACCTAAGCAGATTCGTTCCTTACCATCTGCCGGCGGACAAGCCGATATAGCGCAGTATCTTACGGTATTGCCCGGCGTAATTTTTACCGGTGACCAAGGTGGTCAGTTGTATATTCGCGGTGGTTCTCCGGTACAAAACCGTATCCTGCTCGATGGTATGACCATCTACAACCCGTTTCATAGTATTGGTTTTTTCTCTGTTTACGAAACAGAATTGATCCGAAATGTGGACGTACTCACAGGCGGTTTTAATGCCGATTATGGTGGTCGTATCTCTGCGGTAGTAGATGTAAAAACACGCGAAGGTAATAGAAAACGCTTATCTGGATTAGTTTCAGGTAGTCCTTTCCAAGCAAAAATGTTAATCGAAGGCCCTATCGTCCCACTCAAAAAAGATGGCGGCGGCAGTATGTCTTTTGTGTTGACAGGTAAAAAAGCGTTGATCAACCAAGTCGATCAAACGCTTTACAACTATGTCAATGAAGGCGATGGCGTTCCATTTGATTACCAGGACGTATATGGTAAAGTATCTGTGGTTTCTGGGAACGGCAGTAAATTCAATGTATTTGGATTTAACTACACCGATAGAGTAGATTCCAAATTGATTGATTTTGGTTGGAAAAGCCAAGGCGGCGGTATGGATTTCACAGTAGTGCCGCAGAGTTCTAATACGATCCTCAGCGGTACATTGACCTATTCAGGCTATGATTCCCGCAGTGAAGAGCTCGACCGCGATCCGCGTACCAGCGGTATCCAAGGCTATTTCGCTGGTTTGAATTTTACCAATTTTGGTCGTGTTGATGAAGTAAAATATGGTATTGAATTGAATGGTTTTAATACCAAATTTCAATTTACCAATTTTAAAGGTATTGATATTGCTCAAGATGAAAACACTACAGAAATTGGTTCTTATGTGCGCTGGAAGCGTAAACTGGGCAATTTGGTCATTGAACCGGGCTTTCGCATACAATATTACCAATCATTGGGCGAAATATCCCCAGAGCCTCGATTGGGCTTGAAATACAATATTTCTGATCGTATCCGCTTTAAGGCTGCTGGTGGTTTGTATTCTCAAAATTTACTTTCCACGGTTAATGAGCGCGATGTTGTCAACCTATTTGTAGGTTTCCTATCTGGCCCTGAATCTGCGGTTTATCAAATTGGGGAAGATTACGACGCACCTGGTGCAAAGGTGGCCAAACACCGTCTCCAAAAATCGTGGCATGCAGTCGGCGGTTTTGAATTTGACATTTTAGAGAATTTTGACCTCAACGTAGAGACTTATTATAAGAAATTTACACAATTATTAGCCTTGAACCGCAATAAAGTGGACAAAGCAGCACCTGATTATGTGATAGAAACAGGCGATGCGTATGGTATCGACTTTTCGGGCAAATACGAAGGCAAACGCTATTATATTTGGGGTGCTTATTCTTATGGTTTCGTTACGCGTTACGATGGGGAACAGACCTATCCGCCAGTTTTCGATCGCCGCCACAATATGAATTTGGTAGGTACTTATCAAATGGGCAAGAAAAAAGAATGGGAATTTGGTGTTCGTTGGAATCTAGGTTCAGGGTTTCCATTTACCAAAACACAAGGTTTTTTCACCAACTATAATTTCAACGATGGCATCAGTTCCGATGTTTATGGTGGAAATGGTGGTGCCACTGACTTGGGTCTGATTTACGACGACCAACGTAATACAGGTCGCCTACCTTATTACCACCGTATGGACATTTCGCTTAAGCGGATCATCAAATTTGGCAAATATGGCCAAACAGAAATTGTTGCGTCCGCGACAAACGTCTATGACCGCCCAAATATATTCTACTTCGATCGCGTCCGCTATGAACGCGTGAACCAGTTGCCCATTATGCCGAGTTTGAGTATGACTGTGCAGTGGTAAGGAAGAGGGTTTTGCGCATTTT